>NZ_JACJQX010000076.1:0-13924 GCF_014696895.1 Chroococcidiopsis sp. [FACHB-1243]
CTGCCCTCACCTTCGATTCGTCCGTGACCGGAGGCTGCTAAAGCTTTGAAGATGCAAGCGCGAATTTTTTCCACTGCCCAGCCTTTAAGAGCATTGATCCGACTTTTGAGAAACGAAGCACTGACACCCTTACCGCACTTTTTCAAAACCTTCTCGGCTTGAGTTTGGACTTTGAGAAAAATGCCTTCTGGTTGGCGAGTAGGGGCGTTATGGGCATGGATCAGTTTGTGCTGGTCGAGGTAGAAAGAGGCAATTTCAATTGCATGTTGCATTGTCCGACCGCCGATCGTCATCTGGGGCTTTTCGCCACGCAGCACGGCATTGACAACGTGCAACCATAAGGCGATTCGAGCCGTGTAAGACTCAATTTTGGCGTAAACTAGCGACAGCCCAAAATGCTTTTCTTCCATCTCGGCGTTTACCAAAGTATGGTTCCAGCCCTGAAACAAGACTTTAGCTTCATGGGAAAGAAAGTAATCAGCTTCGGGTAGTTGTTCTAACTGGGCGTATAGCCAAGACAACTTTTCCTTTAACTCGTCGGCAGCTGGATTTGGAGTTGACAAAAGATCGAGAAATCTAGCTGGGGCATCCACGATTGAGCAGTAGAGGAACCGAGACGAGTAACCGCTAGCAATAAAGTTAACTTCGTCAGCTCCCATCAATCGCGCCAACGTATCCCATTGGTAAGTCCCCGTTTTGCTCAAAGCAACGCGCTTCAAGAATAGCCGCGCGTCGTGACGGTCGAAGTTACCGCCAGAGCCATTCCAAAACGATAGTTCTAGTTGCAGGTCATCGCCCTTACCGCTCTTGTACTGGTTCAATCGTTGGTAGTCAGCTACCAATTCGTCGATATATTCCAGCAAGCCGCGTGGATTCTCGTCATGAATGCGAATTTTGGTGGAAGTGGTGACGTTGTTGAGCAGCCGCCGCTGTCGCACTGGGACTTTGGCATCGCTGTCTTTGGTTGCCTCGTAGTCCTCCAAGGAGCGATCGTGAATTTCTTTGGCTGTTGCTTCCATTTCCTCTAGCGGTTTGAGGATGACCTGCTGCGGAGGAGTTTTGGCTTGACCGCTGTGGGCGATGTTGGCCGTCCAGAAAATACAAGGTTGGGCGTAACCACCTTGGGGATTGACAATAATTCTGGCTGCCGTACCGATGCGCGAGGCACTAGAAGGAAGTACCGTATTAAATAGATACTCTGGTGCAGTGGGCATGGCTGCTGAGGTTGCCATCAGTGGGTCGGATAATGTCTTGTCTAAGTACAGCCGGATATCCAGTCGTTTGCGGCAGCTCTTGAGAATTCCTTGAAAGGATTCAACCGCTTCGATGACTTCAGTAGCTAGTTCTCCTTCAGCGCGAATTATCCTAGCGAGCCGATCGATCTCGTTGTAGGTGCGACCTGTAGCACTAGCTAGCTCCATCAAAGCAGTGGCAGTAACAGATTCGCTGTCGCAGCGGTTGAGAATTTCTCGAATGCGATCGCACAGAGATACTGTAGCGACGGGTGGTTTGTTGCCAGCGTTGCTATTGTTGCTATAGCCGAAGCCACGACCAGCGGCATAGTTGCTATTTTTCCCAGTAGATTCTTGCTGTGGTTTGACGCGATGCTTCCAGTACCACCCCCTGATACAAGCGTCTACACCTTCGGGCGTACAGCTAGGAGTGGGATTGTCTTTCTCGGCTGACTGCCAAATTGTCTCTACTTCCCTAGACGGCAGAGGTGGAGAACAACGATTCGCATAATCTTCCAACAGTAGCCTGGGGTCGCCGTCAAAACTTTGACCGAGCGAGTGGAGGTAATTGGTAGTACCGATCAGGTCGCGAGCGAGTTTAGCTCCTTGGGCATTACGTCCGCCTTCTGCTACTCCCGCTCCCAGCAAGGAACGAGATTCTTTAGCAAGGCAGGCTTCTAGAGGAACTGAGGCAGGAACGGGAATAGAAATATCTTCAAAGCGCCGAGCCTGTGGTGCTACTAGATTAGTTTGAGATTGTGGTACTGATGAGGGCGACAAAGTTATAGCTGGTGTAGTAGATTGCGAAACTGGAATTGCCGAGCGTAGTTCTTGGTAGCTGTAGCACTTACCCGAAGAGTGGATAAGATCGCAACGTACTGGTTCATGCCCTGGTTTGATGTGGAAAGCCCCCGCCAATCGCATGACTCGACTAGGATTCTTCAGTGCCCGATCGGAAGCAGTATATGTGAGTAGAGCCGTTTGCAATTCTCGCCATTGTTCCACAGTAATCGGTTCGTCAAACACCCAATACGTATGAACTGACTTGCGGGTAGCAATTTGCATTGAAGGCTCTGGTAGCCCCAAGTCTTGCCAAAAATTAATTTGGTCTTCGATGGGTCTATCGTCAAACTCGCAGAAGATAGCACGACAGTACTGCACGTCTTCATCTTTATGTCCGCCGCCATTCACGACGATGTAAATGCCATAACCTTGTTCTTGCCAACGCTCTACCTGTTCCCAACTTAGCTTGTCGGCTTTGCGCCCAGTGTTAGGAGCATAGCGGGGGTCTTCTTTTGGTAGGAAAGCTCTGATATAGATGGCATCCCCACGCTTGTATCCGAGCATCTCTAACTGGGCGATCGCACTGGTGCGGTCTATCTGAAGCTTTTGGGATACAGATGGGCTAGAAGATATATTTTTTTGTGCTTGTTTCATCTCGAAATCTCTCTTTTTGGAGCCGAGACAAGCGATTTTAATCGATCTTTGCTATGATGATTTGCAGCAGTAAAGCATAGTCAAAAGCCCTTACTGCTGAACCGCTGGTCTCGGATTAGCATCAGTTGTCGAAATGTATGGTTTCTTTCTAGAAAGCCATACGTCCCACAGGGAGTCATGCTTGTGAGGTTGGTGCTCGCAAGACACGATCCCATATAAAAAAGATAAGATCGCAAACCTAAAGCCCTGACTGTTCCACCAGTGAGGGTTTTAGTGTTGGTAAGTCATTCGTATTGTTTATTCCCTGTTGCTTGAGCTATTGCATCTCTAGAGGATAACTCAAGCTTTTGGGTATAGAAGCGCGTTCGTTCTACTTTACTGGAAACCTCCTACCTTCATCACGCAGTAACTGCAAAAACAAATTCAACCTGGAACTGTTTTACCACTCCATTGCTAGAGTCTCAAGCCCCCGTGTAGCTGCATGTTTGGAACTGAATCGAACTTTTGACGCGGGCATCGTAGCAAAAACTTGACGCGGGCATCGTAGCACCTGTTGTGAAACCCGCGTCAGTCAAGCAGTCATATTTGAAACTTTTGAAAAACTTGACGCGGGCATCGTAGCAAAAACTTGACGCGGGCATCGTAGCAAACATCAAAAATTTGACGCGGGCATCGTAGCAGATTTTTACATCTCTTTACAAACACTGAAAGATTTTAGCTGTTAGATAAGGCTTTTCTATCTTCTAAGGATAAAATGCTGGCAGATCGCTGTCAGACTCCAATTGACTGGAAATTGTGTAGGCTAGCAAGCGCGTATAGGTGAGAAAATGGTAGAAGAGCGCGAGTATCTCGTTCCTATGGATGCCCAGTTACTTTCAATTCTGGCAACAGCTGGAGCGCCTTTTAAAGATCCCCTGGTTGACCTACCATTAGTTGAAAGTGGGATAGACGGGCAGTGCGCGATCGTCGTTCGAGTACGAGGAGGTTTATACCAAGACGATGATGGTTTGGAACTCGAACGTCGGTATCAGGTCGGCAAGCTCGAAGATGATGAATTTGATTTCATTCAGTCAAACTTAGCAACTTCAGTGCAAAACCCAGAATTTCGAGCGCACACCCAGAAAGTCATAAAGGCGCTTAGCGAAACAGATCCAGAACGGCATAGAGATGCTGAGATCAGACGATTGCAGAGAATTTTACTAGGAGTCAGTTTGTTTTGTGGGCCGCGAAATCTTGAAACCGTATATCTCATCTACAAAGCTGCATACGAACAGGGAACAAAGACACCACTAATTGATACGCGATTGCTATTAGAAGCAAGAGGATACAAACGACGAGAGAGTATTCGAGATTATGACTCGAATATTAGCAATCAGCTGGCACAAGAAATGCTTTCGATGCACCGTACTGAGATCGTCTTTCAAGCTGCTACTCCCGCACAGTCGGGTAAAAAAGGTTACAGAGATGTAGCTGTAGTGTATAAAAATATTCTCAGAATAAAAAGAGCTTTTTATCGGGATAGAGCGGAAGAAGTCGATTTTGAACGAGCTGGTGATTTAACTTTTCAACTTCCAGACATATACGAAGTTGAGTTAGGCTTCTACGATGAAAAGGACACTATCCTTTTAAGCCTCCCTGCGAGAGGTGTTCCGGCACCTAGTGCAAACTATTCAAGAGATTATCAATCTCGTTGCTTAGTATATATCATGGGCCGCTTAAGCTGGGATAAAAAGAATCCAATGTGGATTGGCAAAGCTACATTGCTAAGAAAATCAGGAATTCTGGGTGCTAATTCGAGTCGTAACAATCGACTACTCCAACAAGTGTTGGATGACTTGCTCGAACAAGAATACCTCCTGCAAGCTGAAATTGTTAGCAAGCCAGGGCAAAAGCAAGATGCTGTCAAAATTGTTCCAAACCCTGAAAAGATTCGCAGGAACCTTGCAAATTAAACCAGCAAATTATAAAGATAAATCCTTAGATACCTGGCAAGTAAATAATTACTTTAAGTAACTATATCTATCATTTCATTCAGTTTTAGATTCAGTCAAACTACTTATTAAATTAAGTATGGTTATCTAAATCATACAAAGCATTGTCGTTGAGAATAAATCAGATAAAAATCTGAGAAAATTTAAGAAATTCATCTGTTTTAATTAGAAGATATTTGAAAGTAAGATAAACCAAGTGTAGGAATATTGAGAAATAACGCTCGCAACAATTTTTCAGTAAAAGGCTTATGAGTGCCAGCCACTCGAAGCTATCGTTAATACACCTTAACTTGTTAACTACTTTTAATTCAGTATTACCGAACAGATGGAAGAAGAGTAAAATCGCTCGCATTGGAGCTAAGAGTAGCTTTATTGTATTCATTAAATATTTATGACTAAAAGAAGAGAAAGTACAGCAATGTCTACAGAACACATATCTAACGAAGCTAGTAATGAGTCTAATGTAGAAAATACAAACCCAGAATTGCAGAAAGCAAACCAAAAGCGTTTAGTAATAGTAACTGGTGACAAAGGAGGTGTAGGAAAGAGTACGTTTTCTAGAGGATTATTACAGGTATACATTAATAAAAAGATTAATCTGTTAGCCTACGACGCTGATAAACGCAATCCTCAGTTAGAGCGATATTACGGAAAAGATACTGTAAGATGCCTTGATATATTCAATCGGGGCGAAGCAGATATTTTATTAGTAAACTTGGACGAGCAACAGCCGCCTATTGCTTTATTAGATTTACCAGCTCAGTCTGGTAGCTTCTTTGAGACATTTGAGCGAGAGTTAAACATATTTGATTCTCTAAAAGACTGTGGTTATCAAATAACTATGGTTTCCGTAATTAGTCGAGTTAAAGATTCTGTCAGTCTATTAAAATTACTCTACGAATATTGTGGCGATCGCGTCGATTACTTGGTAGTCAAAAATTTATTTTACGGAGCGGAAGACAAGTTTGAACGCTACGACGAATCAAAACTGAGAAAGCAAATGAAAGATAAAGTAAGAGTTCAAGAAATAGCTATGCCCGATTTATTCTACAAAACATACGACTTCCTTGACGAACACAGTTTGCCATTTTCAGGAGTTTACGAACACGCTAAAGCAAATTTAGCAATCAGGTTGCGGGTCAAATCGTGGCTGGCTGAGTTTGAGAAGAACGCTTTAAAAGCTGACACAATTCTTGGTTTAGAGTAAATGTTGAGAAAGAGATTGTTAGTAACTGTTGGCGATGCTAGAGTAGGCAAGTCAACGGTAGCACGATTGCTCCTAGATTTATTGTTAGAAAAGCAAATTTCTGTCAGAGCTTATTATAACGGCGATCGCAATAAACTAGCACCATACCAGAAAATAGAGAAATTAGGCGTTGAAGAACTGCAACTGTCGAGAGGCGGTGCCGATCGTCTCCTGATAGACCTGGAATCGCTACCAGATTTAGCTGTGGTTTTGACAGACTTGCCAGGACAACACTTATCTGCCTTCAAATTCTTTGTAGAAGAATTTTTATTATTTGATACATTAGCATCGCTGGGTTATAGAATGACAGCCATTCATCCTATATCTCATCGACGCGACTGCGTGGAATACTTGCAAGAATTCTACAAGTTTTGCGGAGATAACATTGATTATATTGCGATCAAAAACAATTATTTCGATACAGATTTTCCCTACTACGATTCAAGTGAAACTCGTAGCTCGATCGAGGCTTTAGGCGGTAGAGAAGCCAACCTAGCCAATTTATCGCTCTTTGTCTACCAGCAATGCGAGGATTGCGGGCTACCGTACTCTCAAATCATCAGCGATTTAAAGGTTAATACTTTTTATCGCCATCTTCTATTTAGTTGGATGGAAAGCTTTTTCCATCAGTTTGCTCTCGACCCGAAGGCAGCCGACTATATAGGTCTGAATTGGAAAAATTATATTTCTACTGCTAGCGAAAGTAGTTTTTAAAGGAGATTTGTAGATGAACGTTGCTGCGATCGATGAAGTATTGGCAGAGTTCTCAACTGAAGAAAAAGAGAAAATTACTCAACTAATTTTGCAGTCGGGGATTAACCCTCGCGACCCGTTGATCGTGACAATGGCGACTTTAGCTAAAATCGATAGTCGCATCGACAGAATTCCAGAATCCTTGGGGACAATAATTAGCACTTGGACGGAAACTATCGATACCAAAATAACCCAGATTGTTCGTAGTGCAGTGACGCAGCAGAAAAAAGTGTTTTTAGAATCTATTAAGGATTTGCTAAATAAATCTTCTCCGACTCATTTTGCTAGTTCACCCATGCTGCACTCACTATATTTGATTGCAACTTTAGGGGGTGTATTGGCTTTGGGAACTGTTATCGGTACTTTTATATCTGCCAATACAATCGTTAAATTTGTTACTCCTAGTAACTTAAACTCTCAAGATAAAGCTTTGCTACAATGGGCGCGATCGGCAGATGGCAAGCAAGCTAAAGAACTTCAAAAGATCAATGCAGATGCAATATCTTTCTGCAAAAAACAAGTAAAAGAGCTAAAAGGAAAGTGCGTGATATCCATCCAGAATTAATTACAGTTATTATTTTTGTGTGAATAGTGCGAGAGATTGGTGCTGATAGCGCAGTCATTGCTCATTAGCACCAAATTCTCATACCATGCGTCCTGTATGTCAATCGCGGCACTTGTCATAATTTCTCAAGCATTGTGACTCCACTACCAATGGAACGATCGCGCGATCGCTATTCCCAATCCTTATTGCTCGAATTTTTATCGCTTGTTGTCACTGTCGAGAACTTAACTTTGATACTGTTTGCTATTCTTTGTTGTATTTTCGTCTAATTCTAGCTATGGTTTCTGTATCGACCAAACCTCGTTCTATAGCCACGCGCATGGCTTGCGTCCGACTATTAACATTGAGTTTTTGAAAGATTTTGTGCGTGTGAGTGCGTACCGTTCCAGGAGATATACATAGATTAGTAGCAATTTCTTCATTGGACATGCCCGCGCAGATCAGTTGTAGTACTTCGAGTTCTTTTGCTGTCAGTCGATCCGGACGTAGCATGTATTGGTAAAAATTTTGTTCGCTAAATTGAACGACTTCTTTTCTATTCGTTCTAAATTCTTCTACTATTGGCTTGCTAATCTTAGAATCTACCCACGATTCTCCCCTGTAGGTTGTGTATACGGCTTCCAACAACTTTTCGTCTTCTGCTAGTTTTGAACAGTAAGAGTCAGCGCCATTACCAAAAGCGGATTTGACGATCTCTTTGTGAGTTTCGCCCGATAAAATAATCACTTTAATATTACTGTACTTATACTTAATTTCTTCGGTAAGTTCTAAACCATTTTTGTCTGGTAGATTAATGTCGATAATGACGATATCGGGTTGGTATAAGTCAACCAGATTTAGTCCTTCTGCTGCCGTTGCTGCTTCTCCACAGACCTGAAGATCGGCTTTGGTGGATAGCAACGTGTTAATTCCAAACCTCGTAATCTTATGATCTTCTACCAGCACTATTTTTATTGTTTGCGTTGCTATGCTCGTCATACGTACTTAACCACTCCAGTTTCATAATAGTTATAACAAGCATCTATCTAAAGGTATAAATCTTTCACCTTAACTATAATAAAATTACCGATGTCCTAATCATTTCTTTATATAGATTTTTGCAGCAGTCGGCTGAAATCGCAGATCGAGCAATCGTCTATCTCTTTATGGCTAGCGACTACTGGAAACCAATCGGAGAAACTACTGACCTTCAGCGCCGCTAGATTTTTCAGCGATCGCACTGCTGACGGACTACTGAGCGAGTAATACGATCTTGATGGATGTGAATGATGCGCCGATTGCAATAGGTAGCGCACTTAGAGGAGTGAGGTCAGATGTCAGGTATGAAATCGCTAGCAGTAAACCAGCTGAAGAAATTACAAATTGACAATTTCGCATACGAAATATGGGTGTTGAAGGAGCTGACAGAACAACTCGCCCTTAAACTAGGCATAAGCTCTCAGCTGGTCATATAGCAGAATGCCACCGAGTTGCAACAGATGGGCGTTGGTGAAGCGTACCTATAAGTAATGCGGTAAGAATCGATCGATCGAGTACCAGCCCAATTAAGCGTGCATGGTAAAAAGCACTGCGACTAGCCAAGCTAAATCCTAGCAATTGGAGACGATCTGTGCTAGTTGGACGAGCATCAGCAGTGACTCGCCCAAGTGCAATTGAGCGACTCGATTAGCAATATTTCCTTTATAGTCGTCTCTCGTCAATTTCAAAAAGTAGTAAGTATGGAAAATATAGCTTTGTTCAGGGGCGAAGATAGTAGCAATGAGTTGACGGATATTCTATCAGAAGATTATAACGTTGTAGAATTTAGTACTGTATACAAATTTTTATATGTTTGCCGTCATAGATTTACTGGTTTATTAGTCATAGATTCTAGCTTTGAGGAAGATATTTGTTTTGCCATCGATACTGTGAGAAAGCTATTTACAGAACGTATACCTATTTTACTAGTATGCCATCCACAAGACTTAAAAGTTATTAATCCTACCCAGAGCGACATCGATAGCTTTATTTTATATCCGGTGAATCGAGGTGAGCTAAAATTAAGAATCGATTTATTATTTCGACTCGATCGTTTCGTGCAAGATAAGCTGCAAGACATTCGCCATCGCGATGAATTCTTTGGTAGGATCGGTCACGATATGTCTAATCCTTTAGTAGCCGTTAATCGAGTCCTCAAACATTTGAATCAAGGTTTATACGGTTGTTCGTTAGCAGATATTTCTTCTGTAGTTGAGAGTGTAATTGAGAATAATAATGCATTGTTAAAGTTTTTAGGTTCTATGTCCTCACAGGCATACTTATCTGCATTAGAATGCGATTATCAAAAAGTTGAGTTAGTTGATATAAAAGAAGTGATGACTACGGTTGCCAAGCAAACGCAGCCATTAGCACAAACAAAAGAATTAGAATTGAAAGTAGAATTTGCCACCGAGTTTGTTAGCGGCACTAGGATTTGGGCAGAGCCAACTTTGATTTGGCGGATGGCTTTTAACCTCGTACACAACGCAATTAAATATACTAATAGAGGTTGCATTCTTCTATCACTTTACAATTTAGAACGAGACTTGGTATTGCACGTAGAAGATACGGGTGTGGGAATCGGTGAAGAACAGCTTCGGTTTTTGGTCGAACCAGTTGTATCTATTGGTAGGCAAGGCTTGAGAATGGGGTTGCGGGCAATCGACTCGATTGCAGAAGTGCATCAAGCTAACTTACAAGTGGCTTGTGCTTTGAGTGGAGGTACGGTATTTTGCATCCCTTTCAGGCAAAACTCCGATTCTAGCTATGGTATTGAGAGATACTTGATACAGCAGCATTCCTACTGAAGGATTCCCCTACACGCCTAATTGGATGTAATGTGGTAATAATTCAATTGAGCCTTGCAACCCATGTCAGCGAAAGATTCTGCAAATAATCTCGATATTTTCTTAGCCAAGTTAGAAAATTTTGTCTGTTGGTTGCTGTTTGGGGTATTGCTAGTTATTGCCGCACACGCGCTCTTACTGTTGCAGATTGCTACATGTTATTACGTTGCTACTGCTATACTAGTTTGTCCTCGTACTCCTTTAAAGAATAACCTGAGAGTAGCTTTAGTTATTTTAGCTTTCATTATTGGCATAGCATTCAGTTTGATTTGACTTAGTTTGACGCTCTTGCCGACAGTATTTATTTGGGGAATTAAAAGCATCAATCTCCCATTTCTGGCTGCGCTTTCTTTGATTCTAAAGCTCGTTTTTGTGCTTCAGCTATAGTCAAAATTCTAAACTTTTCTACTTCTTCTGCTTGAATGTCCGCTGAGCTACTAGCAGGGATATCAGTAGTCGTTTCTGTTGACTGGCTATTGTCTGGTGTCGCTACTTGTTTTTGTTTATCTTTGGAGACAAATCGACGGAAGGCTAAACGAAGAAAATCTGCCAACGGTTCTTGCTGCTGTACCAGTGCAGTGTTAGTATGTTGTTTGCTTGCCGAACGCTCTTGTAGCAGCGTTGCAGTATTACTATTGCTGTCATTCGTATCAGTTTTATCTTTGTCAGCTTCTACTTCCAGCATTTGGTTGTTTGGGCGTTTGTCGCCTCGTTCCTTGCCGGAGAAGCTCTCTCGTTCTATTAACTTCATTTCCAGCAGTTCTACTTTGGTACTAATATTTTGGATATAGTTCGCTAGGTCTGCGATCGCATTTTCTTGAGTGCGGCGGTCGAGGCTTTCGACGCTTTCATAGTTGGTGGGAACATCTGATGCGATTTTAGAAATAATTAATGCCACTTGTTCGTAAGGCAGATTTAGACGAGAACAGAGAGTGCTAAAGGCTAGCTCGGAACTAAAACCTGGAGTAGTTTCGCTCATGGTATTTTTATGGCTCTAAAAGATTTTTCTGAACGTTTTTGATTGCAGAATCAATTTGTATGTTTGCGACTTTGAAATAATTTATAACTTCTGGCGTTAATTGCTGTTGATGAATTTTACCTTGTTGAATATCGAGAATTTTATTGCCATTTTTATCGGAAATTGACAAATTTTGTTTTTGGCTATCAAGCAGTACGTCATAGTGTTTGCCGATCGCTTGCAGAGAATTATTTGGCAGGGAAGTACCGAGGATTTTTGCGATTTTTTCAGCGTGGTGAGCTAATTCACTCGCCGAACAAAGCGTCGCTAAGTCAGCTTGCATTGCCAAGCAAGCTTTGTCGCTTAACCTTCCAGTTGCTTCCCATTCTGCTTTTACTGCTTCAATGCGTTGGATGTATGGAGGAGACTTACCGAGAATTGTGGCTGCTTTCAGCCAATTATCTATACTTTTGTCAGTCGTCACGGTAGAACTTTCGCTGCCAGACTCGTTCCAACCTAAAACGCTCTGCATTCCAGCTAGGCTCGGTTCGGAAGTTAGGAGTGCGTTGGAGTCAGGAGCAGCGGTAGCAGGCGTGGAAAGCGTAATTTCGCGAGTTTGCGTGTAACCTGTCATCAGAGCGCGTAGAAAAGGAGACCGATCGCCTCGACCTTCCCAATAGCTGTCGTGCGTGGCGGTGACGTAGTGGGTGCAATTTTCCAACCACTGGACTCCGCCGCGTGAGGCGATCGCTTGATAAAGTTTGGGGTGTTGTTCGAGTTTGGCTTGAATAATTTCTGCCATCAGTTCGATCCGTTCTTCGCCTAGTGGTAGTGCTGTTTTATAGTGTTGGTATGCTTGTTCGGCAGAGGCAAAAGGAACGCCAGCTGGTTTGTCCTGACTATAGGTTTCAGGTCCGTAAGTACCAGCTTTCACTGCCGGATTATCTCGGAAGGAAACAGGGTAGTCACCTTGGATGCGTCCTTTGGCTTTCGATTTGACTGTGGGATTTGTCAGAGCTGCCCCTAAAGGGTCTTGGCTGCCAGAGCTAATGTTGATGCCAGGATGTACTTGCGATCGCAGTGTTGGGGGAGCATTTGCTCGCTCCGTTTGCTGTAACGCTGGAAATGGGGCAATTTTGCCGTCAATGTAATCGCCCAGTGGTTCCATAAATAGACCGTAGATTTTCCCCTTACTAGCTTGAGCTTGGGTGAGTTCCTTGACTGAATGTTTTTCCCAAGCTGCCCAGGCTTGCTGGTAGGTTGAATCGGCGATCGCTTCGGTTGAGATCTCGTACTGCTTGCCAACACGGAATGCAACCTGCCGCCCATCTTTACCTACAGCAATAGCAATATCCCCTTCTTTGATCCCGTATGCTTTTTCATAATCAATACCTCTAGTGGTATGCACTCTGCCATAGCCCCGCATGGCATCGATAGTCGTATTAACGGGTAGGGTTTTGGGTTCATCGTAGGTGTGAAGGTCATATACCATCGGGACTGGCTTTCCAGAGATTATTGAATTTGGTATTCGGGGATTAGTAGCGCGAGTAGCAGTTTGGTTGCCATAAGCAACAATCTCTTGAATGCTAAGTTGAGAATTCTGTTCTGCTGTTGGCTGTCCTGTAGAAGCAGGGATTTGCTCTCGCTGTGTAGCAGTAAGGCTGGCATCTGTGGCTTGAGTTACAACCCGATTGTTACTGTCGGACGATCTGCCAGTAAGCTGATGAGTGACGGCGAATTCCAGTTGTCCGAGCAATTCTTGAGGTCTTGCAGGCAGGCGATCGAGAATTTGCTGGTATTCGCTTTTGGCTGGTATATTAGCTTGAGACATGAGACTGTCAAACTGACTGAGATTTTCATTCAGTAAGTTTAGTTTTTGCTCGTACTGCTCGTAGCCTTCTACAGTACTAATGTCAATTGCTTCTCCCAATTTAGAGCCAATTTTTTGTTGAATGACTTCATCATTAAACTTATTTCGCTCTATAACAAACGCAATACAATTATTTTCAATAAAAGATTGAATTTTTATGCCTTGAGAAGACAACCAACTGCTAACTAAAATACTGTCCTGAGCAGGCACAACTAGTCCATAAGCTTCTGTTTGAATGGTAGTATTGGTATTACCATCTGTATAACTCTGATGAGGATTGTAAAATAAAACAGATTGCTCTGTAATAGGAATATCTAATACGGGCGGCGTTGCGTCTGCTACTTTGCCAAATTTAGCATGAAGGTTTTCCAGGATTTCTGGACGGATAGTGCTACCAGAGAGCATGAATACTGCCAGACCTTTTTGGGTTTCTCTTCTAGCTTCTGCTGGTGGAAGTTGGGAGTATTCAATAGCTACTTTAGTCAACCAATTACTAACTGTGTCAACTTTACGGCTGTCAACAGCTAAACCTACTAAACCAAGCATTTTATCTTCTTGGCTTTGGAAGAGTATTGTAGGGCGTTCAGTAATGATATTGTGGATTTGGCTATGAATTTGCTGCCGCTCTTTTTGGCTAGAGTTTTGCTGAATGTCGATTGTGGTATTTAATGAGCTTTCTTTTACCCATGTTTCTGGATACTGGACGGTAGTACTGTCTACTGTGACGATACAGCTAGTAAAATTACTTTGTATCTTACAGGGTAATGTACTGCTGCTACCATTAAATAGCCCTGCCGTTTTTAGAGCATTGAGAGCAGCTATAGATTCTTTAGTGTTGTTTAGTACGCCAACTGTTTTATTGTCAATTGCAAAGAAAACTCTTTCTTTATATCCCCTGGAAGAAGCAGAGAGCGTTCTAAATTCTTGGTCATCATAACTGATTCCTTTAAACTCATCATTAATTTTATGAATTTTCAGTAAATTACCAGTCGGTGTTTCAGCAATTAA
>NZ_JACJQX010000077.1:0-13882 GCF_014696895.1 Chroococcidiopsis sp. [FACHB-1243]
ATCTCATGCATCTGCCAAAACTGACCTTGGGCAGCTGCCGCTTCCACCGCTTCCGCCGCGTGTTGAGCGTGAGGATGAATTTGTACCTGGGGAAAATGACGAAAGACAAAGCACAAATTATGCTCATGAGAACTATTTAGCTCTCGCCCAATTGCTTTAATCAGTCGATAAACGTTTGCACTTTCAGAACATTGGTAGTCTCCATACATCACTAGCATCACAGCAGCACTCAACACACCTTGTATGCGATCTTGGGTTGAAGGAGGGACGAATAAGGAACTGTAGTTATGGTCGTAGCTCATCTTTGGTGCGATCTGTATCAAGCAAACTCAAATCCTGCAACCTTATTGCTATTAGGTTTGCCTCAATGCCTAAATTAAATATATGCAATTGCCTCTAGCTTGTCGTCCATATCGAGTTGACACTTTTGCACGATAAAGCGATCGGTGCAGCAGTCGATCTCCAAATGGGAGAATCGCTCCAACTAAAGTTGGAATTTGGAGTTCAACTACAGGACAAGGCAGCTTACAAACTGACAATCCCGCGTTTAACGGCAATAATTACGGCAGAGGTGCGATCGCTCACCCCCAACTTACTTAAAATTCGATTCACGTGGGATTTGACCGTACTTTCACCAATAATTAAGGCATTAGCAATGTCTAAATTGCTCGTCCCTTGCGCCATCAAACCAAGTACCTCTAGCTCGCGATCGCTCAGTTCTGGATTGCTCAAACGCTGCACCAGTTTTGCCCCCACTTCTGGCGGAATATACTGCTGACCGCGAGCCACTGTGCGAATTGCCTGAAGCAGCTCGTTGGGTTTAGCATCCTTCAGCAAATAGCCTTGAGCGCCTGAGTGCAAGCCACGATAGATGTCTTCATCACCATCGTAGGTTGTGAGTACGATAATCCGAGCCGATTTCAATTGGGCACAAATAGCACTAATGGCTTCTACCCCTCTCATTTGCGACATTCGCAAATCCATCAGCGTGACATCTGGTTGGTGTTGGCGAAACAGCGCGATCGCCTGCTGTCCATCTTCTGCTTGGGCAATTACCGTCATTTCTGGATCGCGGTTAATAATGGTTGCCAATCCTTGTCTGACAATGGAGTGATCGTCAACGATGAGAACCCGAATTGTAGTGGATTGGTCGCTCATGATTCTCACTCAAGGGTTGACTATGACAAGAATTTCTGTTCCCTGCCCAGGTTGACTTTTAATTAACAATTGCGCTCCGATGCGCTCTGCCCGTTCGCTCATGCCCAACAAGCCAAATCCGCCCATATGTGGAACGCCACCAACTCCAAAACCCCGTCCATCGTCTTTGACTCGCAAGCAGCACTGTGCATCCTCATAGACCAATTCAATTCTGATTTCACTGGCTTACTCATATCTAATTGCATTTGTCAAGGCTTCTTGTCCAATCCGCAGTAAGTTATTTTCTACCTCAGCGGGTAATCTATAGGCTGTACCCTGAATTTGGTAAATTAGCGCAGTATCGGTAGTCGCTTTCATCAGGGTTACTAGGCGATCGAGGGCAGTGGACAAATCGCCTGACTCTAGCAACTGGGGACGAAGTGCTGTCACCGATCGCCGCGCCTCAGTCAGTCCGGTGCGTGCTAATTCCTCGATCGTGTCTAAATGCGTTTGGGTTGCTTCTGGATCGTCTGTTAACACTTGAGTTGCCGCACCGACTTGGATCGAAATGCCTGTAAACGCTTGGGCGAGTGTATCGTGAATTTCGCGTGCCATGCGGTTGCGTTCTTCTAGAATCGAAGCTTCTTCGACACGTTTGCGATCGCTAATGTCTGTGACTAGAACATAATACCCTTTCACTTGAGCATTGGGACCGGCATCAGGGATGTAGGTAACACTGACATACTTCTTGCCCACCGGATAGAGAATTTCTGCCTCATAGGTTGCGTTTTGCTCTGTTTGCACCCGATCGATATACGGTTTAGCAATGTGATAAGCTGTCTCGCCTAGGAGTTCGCGAACGGACTTACCCAGAATTTCATCTCGACTACAACGAAACCAGTCCTCATAAGTCCGGTTCACAAACTGATAGTGCCCATTTGCATTCACATAGCCAACCAGGGCAGGTAGAGCATTAGCGATCAGTCGCAACTCTTGTTCTCGCTCGCGCAGTGCGGCTTCTGCCCGTTTACGATCGCTGATGTCCCGTTGTACTCCAAAGTGTCCTATGATTCTACCCTGACAGTCATAAAGGCAGATATAATTTCCCTCAATCCAGATTGCAGTTCCATCCAATCTGCGTTCATCTGTTTCGATATGTAACTTCCCAGCATCAAAAAAACGTTGCCACACATCTTTGCCATAGGCTAGATCGTGGGCATACAGGTCGTTTGGGGTGATACCGATAAATTGCTCTCGACTAGCCCATACTGAACCAGCATGGCATCGTTGATTTTCGTAATCCGTTGGTGTTCAAAGACGTAATCTAAGACCCGAACCTTGTCAACGCTGCTATCCCACTGCACGGGTTCGTCGAGCATCATGATGAAAAAGCCGTCAAGGGATTGTGAGAAAGACGCATCCAAAAGTTGCTCGCTTTCACGCAGTGCGGCTTCTGCTGATACGCGATCGCTAATATCTGCTATCACACCTTCCATGCATCGATCGGCAACATTCGGACGAGCAGAGTAAAGTGCCCAAAACAATGTTCCATCTCGTCTTCGCAACTGCACTTCAAAGTTTTGCAGTTTACCATCGCGGTTAAGTAATTCGATCGCTGAGGAGCGATCGCTGGGATTTACATAACAGTCTGCACCATGTAGAAGCCCAATCACCTCTTTCGGTGAATCGAAGCCAAACAGATTCGCAAAGCGTTGATTAGCATCGAGAATTAATCCATCCGAGAGGCGGGCGCGGAAGATACCTACCTGTGAGTTTTCAAAAATGTTGCGAAACTTAGTTTCACTGCGCTGTAAGGCTGACTCAACTTGTTTGCGCTGGGTGATGTCATTGCCAACTGATAAAATTTCAACTAGATGTCCATGCTCATTCAAAATTGCTTGATTTGACCAGGCAACCCAAACCCGTCTGCCGTCTCGACACAGGTTTTCACCCTCAGTTTGCAAGTAAGATTTAGGATTTTGAAACAGGTCGTGAACGAATTGTTTGCGATCGCCTCCACAACTGTCGGTTTCTGGAACGAGCGTTTCGAGTAAGGTACGCCCCAAAATCTCATGTTCCTCATAGCCAAAAAATCTTAGTCCATAATCGTTCAGATATTGAATTCGTCCTTGCGGATCGTAGCGAATGATGATCGAATTTGCGGTTTGTACTAGGTTGCGATAATTTGCTTCACTTTGTCGTAATGCATCTTCTGCACGTTTGCGATCGCTAATGTCTGTAATCAGACCATACTTTCCTTTGACTTGACCATCGGAGCCAAAATCAGGTATGAAGGTAGCACTGATATATTTTTTGCCAAATGAGTAGGGGATTTCTGCCTCATAGGTTGTAGTTTGCTCTGCTAACGCTTGATTAATATGCGGCTGGGCAATCTGATAAGCTGCCTCACCTATAAGTTCACGGACGGACTTGCCCAGAATCTTATCTCGACTACAGTTAAACCAAACTTCATAGCCTCGGTTAACAAATTGATAACGCTGATTTATATCGATGTAGCTAATCAGGGCAGGTAGAGTGTCGGTAATCAGCCGCAATTCCTGTTCTCGTTCGCGCAGTGCGGCTTCGCTTGCCTGTAAAGCTGCCGTTCGTTGGGCGACCTGTTGCTCTAAAGTGCGATTGTAATCGGCTAGCAGTTTCTCGGCTTGTTTTCGCTGGGTAATGTCTTGAAAGGCAACGATCGCATAAACGATATTACCCTGCTCGTCATAAACTGGCGTTCCCCAAGTCTCGACTGGAATTGTGGTATTGTTTTGGCGAATTTCTATATCTTCATTCCAGGTGCGTTCGCCCCTAAATGCCCGAACCGTTGGCAGTCTCTCTGTCGGATAGAGTTGTTCCGTTCCTGCTACATAAAATTGATAAGCTTCTGCAATTTGCTCTGGCGCTACGGAGGGATCGGATGATATTTATGTAGATAATTCATTGGGGCGTGTTTTGCCCATTTTTGCATCTTTTCCTGGTTGTTACTAACACAACTTAGCCAAGCTGATTTTTCAGAGCTTGAAGCCTCAACCCATAGGCTCAAAAGCACCAGAGAATCGTAGAAACAGAGTAAAGTTACAGCCGTTATTGCTTTTACTTCTTCTACATACTGCTTTGCTAAAACAGCAGTTTGTGCAGCTTGATGATACTTTCCAAATAGATAACACAGTATAACTTTGTTTAAATAGAAGTAGCGAATTTCATTTCCGTCTTTCACTGCAATAGCGTGCGGTAGCGCCTGCTCTTCATCATATACGCTACCAATTAAACGGCTGGGATTCTCAGACCTATCTAATAGATTAAGGATTGTCTGCCACAACACTGCAATCCAATTAGAGGGGTTTTCCCGCCTGATTTGTCTGACTGCTTTGCTATATGTTGCCGTTTTTTGTTCCAGTTGTGTGAGTGACTCACCGACTAAAAACGAGAAATAACACGCACTATATGCAGCATAGCCAGCGAATTCAAAGTCTCCGGTTTCCACTCCGTTTTGATAAGCATCAACCAGCATTGGTATTGCTTTCCTAAAATGTACCTTCCAGTGCATGACGAAGGCACTTATTATCATTAATGCTTTAGCATTACCTTTTTTAGTATTCAATCTTTCTGCCAAGCCCAGAGCCAATTCGCCAAATTTATAACCGAGTTCAATGTCTTGAACAACTCCACATAGAACCAGTCCGTAGTTGGCATAACTTAGTAATGACCAGGTAGCATTGCCGTAATTTATTGACAAATTTACCATTTTGCACGCAATCAATATCATCAAGGCTGGCGACACAAAAAATGCAGCAGCCACAATATTGGCTAGGATATAAATTGCTGCTAGCGGCTCTGGTGCGGTCATCTTTGGTAGATTGATTAAATCTTCGATTTCTCGTCCAGCGAGTATTGTAGCCGTTTTCTCCAATTCTCTCTCAATATCTAACTGACTTGGAGTTTCTATTAAAATTACTCCTAGAAGCCTCAACACTTCTAGTCCAATTTTAAGTGCTGATTTCAGATTGCCCTGTGACAAATATCTTTGAATTCTACTATCGTAAACCTGTACTTTGTCGATCGCTGTCTTAGCGCGATCGAGTACCATTTCTACGAATTGTTCCATCTCATCAAAGCAACCATGAAGATACGCCGCTTCTGCTGCTTGGGAGTACAGCGCCAAGGTGAGGTCATATTCACTCTGCCAACTCTCTGTATTGAGAAATTTAAGCCCTGTATTGAAATACTTAAGAGCTGCTTCATAAGCTGTGGCTGCCTTTGCTTTCTGACCTGCCGTTAAATTCAATTTGGCAATTTCATTTCGTTCTGTTTGCTCGGCAACCAACTCAATCCCATAGTTGAGATGATCGACAATTTCAAATAGCCTGTTTGATAGTTGATCTGGCAAACTTTTGTTGAAGAGATTGCGACCGATTTGGATATGAACGACTTGTTTTTGTGACTCATCAATTAAGGTATAAGCAGCTTGCTGTACGCGATCGTGCGAAAAATTATACTCTTGAACTAATAAGTTTTCGTCCAATTCAGATATGGGTTGAATTAATCCAGTTTGTATTGCTGTTAATAAATCCTGGAAAATTGCTCTAGGCGATCGCTCACAAACGATCGCTAAAGTTTCTAGATTAAACTCAGTTCCAATACAAGCGGCTAAGCGAAGAATTTGTCGTGTTTCTTCCGGCAATTTCTTTAACTGGAGTAACAGCAGTTCCACCACATTATCGGTAATACTTTGGGCTTGAATTTGAGCAATATCCTACTGCCAGCTTAACTGTTTCGCATCAAAGGTTAACAGATTTTCGCTATGGTGATTTGGCAATATGGCAATGGACTAGCTCCAAGATGTCTGTTGTCGGGAAAGGTAGCTGTCCGGTAAGCAGTTCGTAGAATGTTACACCAAGCGAGTAGAAATCGGTGCGATAATCGAGCCAACGATTCATCCGCCCCGTTTGCTCAGGAGAAATGTAGGCAAGTGTACCTTCTAATACATGAGGACTTTTGAAGCTGGGATTTGTGCGATTAAATTGGGTGGCAATACCAAAATCAATGATTTTCACCACGCCCGTATCTGGATTGAAAACGATATTGCCAGGATTGATATCTTTGTGAATAATATTAGCGTGATGAATTCTGCCCAGAATCTCTGTAATGTCAATAGCTAATTGGAAGAATTTGGATAAGGGCATGGAGCAGAATACCTCTGGACGCTGCCGCATCCATCTTTCGATAGATTCTCCCCCAAAATCTTCTAAGAGAATAGCAAGCGTGCGTTGATAATCTTGCTGGCTGTATGCTTTGACAACTCCAGAGAGATTCAGGGAGCGGGTAATTTCATACTCTTGTCTGTAGCGGGTTAATTCTTGAGGAGAAGGGTAATCTTGCTTCAGCAGTTTGACGACGATCGCCTGCCCGTCTTGCTCTCTGATGCCGCGATACACAACAGATGCCGCACTCTCATAGATTTTGCTGTGGATGGCAACTCCAGGTAGGGCGATCGTACAATTCTCTCCCGATGAGTGTCATCTGCTATATCACAAAGTATATCGTTATTAGTAAAGTTTATAGTAAAGTTTTTCCGCAGCGATTGGAGTGCATTATCAGAAAATTACGATAACCTCTGGCTAGAAGCAGATTGTCGGCAATAGATTGTTTCTGGCATTTTCTACTCCTACAAATAGGTAAAGAAATAGGGTGGATTATCTACCCTATTTCTTCACCTACCCAATCCTACGGAAGGATGCGATTGAGTCATTAGGAATAGTTCCAAGACCTATATTAGGGTAACGTCCTGGTCCCAAATCGGCAGAGACACCCCGATATTGGGAATCTGTAAAAAATCGCCAATTTCCCTGATTGATGACAATTGAAGTAACGCGATCGTTAACATCATTGCCTACATTTGGAGTGTCACTATTTGTTTCCACTAACTTTCCTCTGAAATTGCTGTCGTTATAGAGTTCTACAGCAGCCATTGTTTTTCTCCTTTGTGTATTTGGTAGATTTAAACAGAAGATGAAGATGTGTTTGTATTTCTTCTATCTCCTTGTTTTATCTATCCCAAGCGTAAAGAGTTCCAATGCTCAACTTCTTTGGTGATTCTTACCACGATTTATCAAATTCTTATGATGAAGGGCGCACCTGTTTTGGTGTCATTCCCGTGAATCGCTTAAACTGTTGATTCAAATGACTTTGACTGGAGAAACCCACTTGTAAGGCAATGTTGGCGATCGCTAAGTCAGTAGTCGTCAGCAGTAGCTTCGCTAGCTCCATCCGCTGTTGAATGAGCGGCGAAATGCACTTTAGAAATCCCCAGAAAATCAAGTACGATCGCGTCCGCCGCCATCTGTTGAAGGACTTGCGGCATAATGACTAAATCGAGCAGCTAGTATGCTTCACGCTGCTTTTCACTTGAGTTATAACTTAGACGTTGTATCTTAGACGTTGTAACTTAGACGTTGTAACTTAGACTTAAAGAGCGTAAGACTCCCTCAGGTTAAGGCAATAAAATGGCAGATCCGGTGCAACTTGCTCTACTAACTCAAGGAATAGCAGTTTGGAATGATTGGCGCAAAAAGAATGAGGGAGTTATGCCAAACCTGAGTCGAGCTACGTTAATCCGAGCTTATCTGTGCGCCGTCAATTTAAGTAAAGCTAATCTCTGTGCTACAAACTTGACTGGGGCTAACCTCAATATTGCCGATTTAACCGATGCCGATCTCAGTGGTGCTAATCTCAACAATGCATATCTTATTGGCGCAAACTTGACGGGAGCTAGTTTGAGTGGAGCCGATCTAACTGGAGCCGATCTGAGCGAAGCCGATTTAAGCGGTGCTAATCTTCACGCCGCGATCGCGAATCGTACTAACTTTTCCCAAGCTAAGTTTTTTAAAACAACTATGCCTGATGGCTCGATCCGTGGATAGATTTTACTACCACAGTCTTTGGCTTACCTCATTAGATAGAAAACAGCTTTTGATATTAAATGCTAAGTATATAAGTATATTCAATTCCTTTAATAAGCATCGCTCGCACTTGGGTAAATCTGTATTATTTCTAAAGATTTACTGTCAAAAATTAAGCGTTCGAGCGGTTGAAAAAGATCGAAAATCAAAGCTGCTATGGCTTTGCATCTGTGAAAAAATAGCTAAAGCTAGTACTTAAGTATTCATTTTTGCAGAAATATTAACTTATGTATATAATCAAAATCTATTTACGCGATTAACAAACAAAATTTGAAGCAGAGGAAGTGTGAGATATGGAAACTCTAGCTATTTGTATCGGCTTGGGGATTATGGCGATCGCGATTACCGTAGCTGTGTTGTGGACAGTTGAGAAGCGATCTGCATTGAACAAACTCAAACTCAGGCAGCCCAAACATTGCTAACATAATAGGCTGACCTCTTTTAAATAGAACTCGCGATCGGCAAAAGTTTGCGATCGAAACTGCGCGATTCTCTACGAGAATGGTGTAGTATTAAATATGCGATCTAAAGCCTATTTTGGTTGTTAAATAGCTGGCTGGAAAAAGCCGTCGTGTATTTTTAATATCGAAATATACTGACAAAAGCACCGATCGCCTTTAAATACAGATAAAACAGAATTAAAATCTAGTTTGAGACTAACCGATATGAGTTCTGACGACCTCAATAAATCTCTTGCAGAATCAACTAGAGCATTGGCAAAAGCTTTTATCGTTTGGGGTTTAGAAAGCATGGATCGAGTGCAGGAGTTTAGCCACCAAGCCCAGGAATACATGCAAGAGTTGGTGACTGAAGCCAAAAAAGAGCAGACTACTGGCAAGACTAACAAAAGTAGCGACGAGGAGCCTCATTACAAACAGGCAGAAGCACCGGATACAGTGACCAATGACCAGTGACCTGTTACCAGTTAATTCTAACTCCCACGCCAAACGACTTCCGCGCCAGCGTGATTTCTCCTTGCTCCCTCTGCTTTCTTCTCCTTACCCTTAAAAAAAGGAACAGGCGATGCGGAAACCGATACCGCTACCACAATTATCTGCTCGATCCCAGTGGCGCTGTGCGGCACGACAGAGCTTTGGAATACAGTACCAAGCACCGCCTCGTAGTAGTCTCTGGCTGTTGTCTCCCCCAAAATCCCAAACGCTACCATCGGTAGGAGCGCCTTTGTAGTTGGAGTACCAAGGATCGGCGCACCATTCCCAGACGTTACCGTGCAAATCGTATAATCCAAAGGCATTCGCTATCCCAAAGCTACCTACAGGAGTTGTCTGCTGTCGATAAGTTCCTCGGATTCCAGAGCGGTAAGTATAGTTGCCGTCGTAGTTAGCAACATCAGAAACGATCGTATCGCCAAAGTGAAATGGCTTTGTTGCCTGTGCTTTAAAGATTTCTCGATCTTCAATGTATTTAAACGCTGCCTGACTCAGATCGAATTTAGTCGAGGCGATCGCCCGACAAGCATACTCCCACTCGGCTTCGCTGGGTAAGCGATACTCGCGCCCAGTTTTGCGGCTGAGTCTGGCACAAAATTCAACTGCCTCGTACCAAGTGACTTGTTCTACGGGTAAATCTTCGCCTTTAAAATGAGCAGGATCGGGATTGAGCGATCGCTCGATTTTAGGTAAAGCCGCGACTGCTTGCCACTGAGCTTGAGTGACTGGATATTTTCCCAGCCAAAAAGATTTGACCGTAACTTGGTGCTGCGGTCCTTCGTTGGCTTCCCGTCCCTCTTCATTCGGAGGCGAACCCATCCAAAACGTACCAGATGCGATTGAAACAATTTCTAATTCGATTCCATCTCCCAGTTGCTCGCTCCAAGATTGGGCAAAGCTGGTATGACGGTCGATTTGTTTGCCGCGATCGTCTAAGGTTAGGACAGAGAAAGAAAATTCCGATCTGCTAGTAGGTATGCTCTCCAGCAGTAATGATGGTACGCGCTCTAACTCTACTTGTAGTTGCGATCGCTCTCGATCGACTTGAGACAATTTGCTTTGCAAGCGCGATCGCTCTTGAAGCGATTGTTCTAGCTGAAACTGAAGATGAGATTCTTTTTGTCTAGCTTGTTTGATTTGCAGTTGCAACTGATGCATTTGTTCTTTTTGCAACTTAGTTGCCATCCACTGTTTCCGCGCCCACTCTAGTTTGACTTTCTCTTGCTCGATCCAATCTGGCAGTAAGCTAACAAAAAATGGGTAAGGCTGGAGTTGCCAATGGCAGACAGGGCAAGTTTCAATCTTGCCTTCCATGTATTCCGTCTGGCAAACAGGACATTTAGCCATAGGAGGGGCTAGGGGCTAGGGGCTAGAATTTTTATGAGACAAGGGAGACAAGGAAGCAGGGGGAGCAACCACCAACCACCAACTATCAACTACCCATTACCACTGATAACTGGTTACTGATAACTAGTCACTGGTCACTGATAACCGATCGCTGATTCAGACAGTTGCCATCAGAGGTGAGAAATCTGGAATGTCATTGCTCGTGTTGGAGTTAGAAAACTTAGCGGTGGAGATTTTGGCGATCGGATCGTCTTCCGCATCGAACAGCGGGCGCAAAGCATTCAACTCGGCAAGGAGGGCAGAACCGTTGCTGATAATGACTGAGAGAACTGGGTTTAAGGCGAAGAAAATACCTGCAAATACAACTCCAATGTTGGGAATGGCAACTAAAGCTGTATTTTGGTAAACGATATCCATTGACCTTTTGGCAATTTCAATCGCTTTTGTCAGTCCTCGCAAGTCGTCGTCTAGCAGCAACACATCGGCTGTTTCCCGTGCAATGTCACTTCCAGAGGCAATCGAAATCGAAACATCGGCATAGGCAAGCGCCGCAGCATCGTTAATGCCCTCGCCGACAAATGCTACCGTGCATCCATTATCGCGCAGTTGGCGAACGATCTCAACTTTTTGGAGGGGCGAACAGGAACTATAGGTATTGTCAGGCTCTATGCCTAATTTTTCGGCGACTTCATTCGCAACGCGCTGCCGATCGCCGCTGAGTGTATAAATATCTAAACGTTGAGCTTTGAGAGCGGCAACGGCGCTATGGCTTTCTGGACGCACGGGATCGGTATATAAAATTGCCCCCAGCAGTTCGCTATCTTGCGCCACGTAGACGAGGGAGTGGTTGCCGGACGTGATGTCAGGATATCGAGCGTGAAATGCATTCAACTCAATGCCCTCTTGTCGCATTAGGCGATCGCTACCGACTAGTACTCTTTGTCCGGCAATTTGGGCAACAATACCTAAGCCAATTTGATAATCCCAAACTTCGCACTTTTGCCGTTCGATGCCGTTAGCTTCGGCGTAGCGGACGATCGCGTCGGCAACGGGATGGGTATTGGTTTGCTCGGCGGAGGCGGCGACTGTCAGGACTCGATCTGCGTCAATGCGATCGCTAGCGGTACGAATTGCCACGACAGCCGGATTGCCTTGCGTCAGCGTTCCCGTTTTATCAAATACGATGGTATCGATCCGCGCTAGCATTTCCAATGCCCTGCCGCTACGAATGTATACGCCATTGCGTGCTGCATAGGAGAGTGCAGAAATCACTGTGGTGGGAACCGAAAGCCGAATGCCTTGGCTGAAATCGAGGTGTAGGGGAGCGACTGCCCTAGAGAAGTCTCGCGTTACGGCAAAAATCAAGGCACTCAAGCCCAAGGTAGGTAATACGGCAGCATTGGCGAGTTTTGAGGCGTAATCTTCTACGCGAGTATCGTGAACGGGAGCGGCTTGCATTAACTGGAATGCAACACCAATGCGAGTACTATCAGCAACCCGTTTGACCAGAACGCAAAGCTTTCCTTCTACTAATAAAGTAGAGGCGTGTACCACCTGCCCTTCACAGCGGGAAACAAGGGTAGATTCTCCAGTAAGTTTATGTTCGTCGATTAAAGCTTTACCCCGCAGGATGCGACCGCTGACAGGAATTATGCTACCTGGGTAGACAACAACGCGATCGCCTATTTGTACTTCTTTGAGCGGAACTCGCCATTCTTCTCCGTCCTGTTCTACCAAGGCATATTCACCCAAGCTATTCACCAAATCTAATGCTTGCCGATCTGAGGCGCTGGCGGTGACATCACGTAATAACTCGCCAGATTCAATCATGCTGACCATCAAAGCCGGAGCAACAAAATCGCCTTTGGCAGTATAAAGACTAATCCATAGCGCATCGAGCAGGTCGGCATCTAAGCGCTTTTCTTTTACCGTTGTCTCGAACACTCGCGTCAAAAACGGTAAAGCTGCAGCAACCACTGCTCCGCCTACAAAGATTGCCGGAATTGGCATTGCTAGTTGATTGGCAAGCAAAGATAGAGACAACCCTAACATCGGCAAACCCAGGCGTTCTACCCAATCGATTTCGGGTCTTTGGTCGAGTTGTTCGGGTGCTGTCGCTACAGGTAATTCGATAACGTAAGCCTGTTGAATAGCAGTGCCAATTTTCTCTTTTAATTGTGTGGGAGCAATGGCACAAACATCATATTCCAGCACGAGCGAACCAACAAGACAGTTAATTCGGACGTAAATTGCAAACTCGAAAGTATCAAATAACCATTTCAGTTTACTAGCATACTCTGAGTCATTGATTAACCGAGGAACGCGGATGCGCCAGCGACCCTCAATTGTGTGGATGACTTCATATTCTAGCGATCGCTCTTCTATGGATTCAGGCTGGATTGCTTGCAGCATATTATTTTCGCCTTATTAAACATCCACAACTTTTTTATTTGATTATTAAGGGGATTTTTACAAAAATGCAGGAATTAAGCAAGAACCGCAAGAAGGATAAACTCTTCTTGACAGTTACGATTGATTCCTGCATAAACTCAAAGTTCATTGGACGGGCTATGTGCCGTTTTTCAGCTTTTGAGCTGAGATGAACTATCCATGTGCTTTCTACTATTAGCACAAGTTCAGGTCACAAAGTGTTCGTATATTCATAACTCTATGATTAGGAAACCGGATAATCAGTTATCAGTTGCCAGCAATCGCCACAGTCAGAAAATCAAAACTATAAGCAATCATGACTTTAATAGCTGACTATTTAAAAGTAAGGTAAATCGTCTCAATTTCCACCTAATGTTACATTCCTCTTGGTAGATGTTCGCTTCAATTCATTCAATTTATACTGAAAACTGTTCTGCAATTCAATACTTTGAGAAAGTTGAAATTGTTGAAAAGTTGAAACCAAGAGCAGGAGGGAAAAATATGCTAAGAACACTTAAGAACGTTGCTTTATTAGTTGCAGGAACGATTAGCTTGGTGGTCGGGATTGTAGGAGTTATTCTTCCTATATTACCAGGAACTCCTTTTTTAATTTTAGCTTTTTTCTGCTTCGCGACTCTGCTTGAGTCAATTCTTGAGTCAATGTTTATTGCAGCTTGGTTTTAAAAGTTGCAATTAAGCCTGATAACAATATTGAAAAGTTGCTAAATCGCTATTTTTAGCAGCTCAGGCAACCGAACTCTCAACTCGATCGTCGCACCATGCAGAAAGAAAAAGTTCTTCCATCTAGGCGCGTGTCGATACTTGGGGCGGGTGGGTGAAGCAACCAGAATCTTTAAATCCTGTCCGCCATACTTTTTTGTAATTTTAGGAGATTTTATAGCTTCAAAATCTCCTGAGAATCTTTACCCTATTCAAAATACAACCTAATTTAATTGGCTCTTGCGTTCCCACTATGCTAGAGCATCATCAAGATACCAGCAAATGAAACAGCGTAGTTGAAAATTATCGAAGTTTCTGAAACCGTAGCCTGAGCGT
>NZ_JACJQX010000078.1:0-13665 GCF_014696895.1 Chroococcidiopsis sp. [FACHB-1243]
CTGCCCTCACCTTCGATTCGTCCGTGACCGGAGGCTGCTAAAGCTTTGAAGATGCAAGCGCGAATTTTTTCCACTGCCCAGCCTTTAAGAGCATTGATCCGGCTTTTGAGAAACGAAGCACTGACACCCTTACCGCACTTTTTCAAAACCTTCTCCGCTTGAGTTTGGACTTTAAGAAAAATGCCTTCTGGTTGGCGGGTAGGGGCGTTATGGGCATGGATCAGCTTGTGCTGGTCGAGATAGAAAGAGGCAATTTCAATTGCATGTTGCATTGTCCGACCGTCGATCGCAAGCGGGGGCTTTTCGCCACGCAGTACGGCGTTGACAACGTGCAACCATAAGGCGAGTCGAGCCGTGTAGGACTCGATTTTGGCGTAGACTAGCGACAGACCGAAATGCTTTTCTTCCATCTCGGCGTTTACCAAAGTATGGTTCCAGCCCTGAAACAAGACTTTAGCTTCATGGGAAAGAAAGTAATCAGTTTCAGGTAGTTGTTCTAACTGAGCGTACAGCCAAGACAACTTTTCCTTTAACTCGTCGGCAGCTGAATTTGGAGTTGACAAAAGATCGAGAAATCTAGCTGGGGCATCCACAATCGAGCAGTAGAGAAACCGAGACGAGTAGCCGCTAGCAATAAAGTTAACTTCGTCAGCTCCCATTAACCGCGCTAGTGTATCCCATTGATAAGTCCCCGTCTTGCTCAAAGCAACGCGCTTCAAGAACAGTCGCGCGTCGTGACGGTCGAAGTTACCGCCAGAGCCATTCCAAAACGATAGCTCTAGTTGCAGGTCGTCGCCCTTACCGCTCTTGTACTGGTTCAAGCGTTGGTAGTCGGCTACCAATTCGTCGATATATTCCAGCAAGCCGCGTGGATTCTCGTCATGAATGCGAATTTTGGTGGAAGTGGTGACATTGTTGAGCAGCCGCCGTTGTCGCACTGGGACTTTGGCATCACTGTCTTTGGTTGCCTCGTAGTCTTCCAGAAGGCGATCGTGGTTTTCTTTGGCTGCTGCTTCCATTTCCTCTAGCGGTTTGAGGATTACCTGCTGCGGAGGAGTCTTGGCTTGACCGGAGTGGGCGATATTAGCCGTCCAGAAAATACAAGGTTGGACGTAACCACCTTGGGGATTGACAATAATTCTGGCTGCCGTACCAATGCGCGAGGCACTAGAAGGAAGTACCGTATTAAATAGATACTCTGGTGCAGTGGGCATGGCTTCTGCTTTTGCCATCAGTGGGTCGGATAATGTCTTGTCTAAGTACAGCCGGATGTCCAGTCGTTTGCGGCAGCTCTTGAGTATTCCTTGAAAGGATTCAACCGCTTCGATGACTTCCTCTGCTAGTTCTCCCTCAGCGCGAATTATCCTAGCGAGCCGATCGATCTCGTTGTAGGTGCGACCTGTGGCACTAGCTAGCTCCATCAAAGCAGTGGCAGTAACAGATTCGCTGTCGCAGCGGTTGAGAATTTCTCGAATGCGATCGCACAGAGATACTGTAGCGACGGGTGGTTTGTTGCCAGCGTTGCTATTGTTGCTGTAGCCGAAGCCACGACCAGCGGCATAGTTGCTATTTTTCCCAGTAGATTCTTGCTGTGGTTTGACGCGATGCTTCCAGTACCACCCCCTGATACAAGCGTCTACTCCTTCGGGCGTACAGCTAGGAGTAGGATTGTCTTTTTCGGCTGACTGCCAAATTGTTTCTACTTCCCTAGACGGCAGGGGTGGAGAACAACGATTGGCATAATTTTCCAGCAGTAGCCTGGGGTCGCCGTCAAAACTTTGACCGCTCGATCGGAGGTAATTGGCAGTACCAATTAAGTCACGGGCTAATTTGGCTCCATTGCTGTTGCGTCCTCCTTCACTGACTCCAGACTCAAGCAAGCAGCGGGACTCCTTGGAAAGACAAACTTCCAGAGGCACTGATTCAGGGACAGGAACCTGAATGTCCTCGTAGCGTTTGTATCTTGGTGCAGCGGTGATAGAAGTGTTTGGGTTCTGTTGCGCTAGTGATAGTAATACCTTTTGCTCAACAGCATTCACTGGTTGCTGCTGTTGATGCAGTTTGAGCAGTTCGTGGCGTACTTGCTCATAAGAGTATTTTTTGCAGGAGTCCTGGACAATTTCTGTTCGCACTGGCTCTCGTCCCGGCTTGACGTGCCACCCTCCAGCTAGTCGGAATACCCGTGAAGGGTTCTTATTGCTGGAGTCAGCTGCCATCACTTCAATGAGCAACAGCTGCAACTCCCGCCACTGCTCTACAGTAATTGGCTTCTCAAACACCCAGTAAGGCTGGGCTGATTTGTCACCGCTGTAGACAGTGAATGTTGGCTCCAGAAATCCGACTGTTTCCCAATACAGCATTTGTTCTTCTACTGGGCGGTCGTCCCATTCGCAGAAAATGGCAACGCACTGTTGAATCTCCTTGTCTTCGTGACCGCCACCAGTGCCGTTGACAACGACATACACGCCGCGTCCAGAGCGTTGGTAAATTTCTATTTCTTTCCATTGCAGTCGGTTAAGTTTTCTTCCCTTGTCATTGAGCTTGCGCGGGTCGTCGGAGTGGTAGAAGAAGCGCAGGTTGACGTTCCCGCCAGGTTGATAGTTTAAGTACCTCAGTTGCCGTTCTGCTTGTTGCCGCTCGAGCTGGGGAAATGGATAGAGCGGGTTTGAACCGGAAGCGACCATTAAATTTCCTCCTCTACCACTTTCACTAGACTGTTGATGAATTGGGGCGCGACAAATGACAGTTGCCGTGGGATCGATCTGGCTTCCATAACTATTGGTTGCCAAGTACTGAACCAGATGCATACGTCAAAAAAGTTTTTGCTGCGATCGCTCTTGACCAAATTTTTAAAAGTATCGATCTGTAGCATCATCCAACGGCTACGGGTTCGTTCTCTTTGCTGCCGTTGGTTTGGTATCGGGGAGGTGTTAATTCTCGGCTTCTTGTTAATATCGTGTTCGTCGATCATCTTGATTCTCTGGTTTAGGAGTCGAGACAACTAGAGTGCGATCGCACTCTGCTAAATTCTTGTTGCACTCGGCTGTAGGCAAGCAAATTACGAAAGCTTTCTCTCACAGACAAGGTAAGTGCTAGTGCTTGTCTCGGCTTGAAAATTCTAGAAAGCTAATTTGACTAACTCTGAAAAAGCATTTGGAATTTCTGCGTAATTCATACTTGGGCTTTTCGAGTTGAATAAGCAAGTATTGGTTGAAAGGCGGATTGGCCAGGAACTATTCATGCGCCAAAACTTTACTGCTGTCTTCGCCTCAAAAGCGGCAATCGCTTTAATCAAATTCTTTCCAAAGTCCAGACAGAAATACCACACCCATCCTGGAACCTCTACGAAGCTTTTATAGGTGTTATTCCACCCCTGTCCAGAAAAGTAGTTTAGCTGTCCTTGGACAATATTATTGACAATATGCACGCTAAAGCGGCACAATACTAGAACAAGCATCGCGTCTTGACCTCCCTTGGTAAAGCGTACGGTCGGGACCACCGGTGGTTGGTGAAGGTCTGCTGGTACCAGACATCACCCTAAGCTACCGGAAAATTTTTCCTGGTGTTAATCGTAAATTATTTAGTCGGAAGCGTCAATCATTTCCGGCAAATTTTTCAGAATTTATGTTTCTGATGCTATATTAGCGGTAGTGGTTTTCGCTTAAGGTGTTACATAGTGCTGATCGTGAAGCAGAAAGGATTGCCAGCTCAGAATCATAAAACATCTTGGCTATTCTTGTTCAGGCAGCATTATAGTCTTAGCCAAAGAGACGTTGCTAACGCTTTGGACATAACTGAGAGAACCCTTCGTCACTGGGAAAACAACCCTGAAAGTGAACCTAAGTTGAATCGTTTCCAATGGCAGGCATTACGTAAGCTCTGCTGTTGCTCAACGCAAGAGGATTTAGAAGCATTAATTGAGAAGTTAAATAAAAGTTTGAAGTATTCCTAGAAGCAAGCAGGATTACAGTTATTGAAGATGCTCTATGAAATTTGACTGCAAAGGCGAATCTTGAAAAGAGATTTTGCAGAAATTCACTGAATAGATAGTCCTGCATTGCCAGGAATTTTAGATGCTAATTCGAGTTGTAACAATCGGCTACTCCAACAAGTGTTGGATGACTTGCTAGAACAAGAATACCTCCTGCAAGCTGAAATTGTTAGCAAAACAGGACAAAGGCAAGATGCTGTCAAAATTGTTCCAAACCCTGAGAAGATTCGCAGAAACCTTGCAAATTAAACCAGCAAATTATAAAGATAAATCCTTAGATACCTGGGGAGTAAATAGTTACTTTAAGTAACTATCATTTCATTCATTTTTAGATTTAGTCAAACTACTCATCAAATTAAGTATGGTTATCTAAATCATACAAAGCATTGTCGTTGAGAAGAAATAAGATAAAAGACTGAGAAGATTTAAGAAATTTATCTGTTTTTATTAAAAGATATTTGAAAGTAAGATGAGTCAAGTGTAGGAATATTGAGAAATAACGCTCGCAACAATTTTTCAGTAAAAGGCTTATGAGTGCCAGCCACTCGAAGCTATCGTTAATACACCTTAACTTGTTAACTACTTTTAATTGAGTATTACCGAACAAATGGAAGAAGAGTAAAATCGCTTGCATTGGAGCTAAGAGTAGCTTTATTGTATTCATTAAATATTTATGACTAAAAGAAGAGAAAGTACAGCAATGTCTACAGAACACATATCTAACGAAGCTAGTAATGATTCCAATGTAGAAAATACAAACCCAGAATTGCAAAAAGCAAACCAAAAGCGCTTAGTAATAGTAACTGGTGACAAAGGAGGCGTAGGAAAGAGTACGTTCTCTAGAGGGCTATTACAGGTATATGTCAATAAAAAAATTAGGTTGTTAGCTTATGATGCTGATAAACGCAATCCTCAGTTAGAGCGATATTACGGAAAAGATACTGTAAGATGTCTTGATATATTCAATCGTGGTGAAGCAGATGTTTTATTAGTAAACTTGGACGAGCAGCAACCGCCTATTGCTTTATTGGACTTACCAGCCCAGTCTGGCAGCTTTTTTGAAACATTTGAGCGAGAGCTAAATATATTTGATTCTCTAAAAGACTGCGGTTATCAAATAACTATGGTTTCCGTAATTAGCCGAGTTAAAGATTCTGTAAGTATTTTAAAACTACTCTACGAATATTGTGGCGATCGCGTTGATTACTTAGTGGTCAAAAACCTATTTTACGGAGCGGAAGATAAGTTTGAACGCTACGACGAATCAAAACTGAGGAAGCAAATGAAAGATAAAGTCATGTGTCAAGAAATAGTTATGCCCGATCTGTTTCATAAAACCTATGATTTTCTTGACGAACACAGTTTGCCATTTACAGGAGTTTACGAACACGCCAAAGCAAATTTAGCAATCAGGTTGCGAGTTAAATCGTGGCTAGCTGAGTTTGAAAAGAACGCTTTAAAAGCTGCCACAATCCTTGGTTTAGAATAAATGTTGAGGAAGAGATTATTAGTAACTGCTGGGGATGCTAGAGTAGGCAAATCAACAGTAGCACGATTGCTACTAGATTTATTGTTGGAGAAGCAAATCTCTGTAAGGGCATATTATAACGGCAATCGTAACAAATTAGTAGCATATCAAAAAATAGAGAATTTAGGCATTGAAGAATTACAGCTATCGAGAGGCGGTGCAGATAATCTTTTAATAGATCTCGAATCGCTACCAGATTTAGCTGTGGTTGTGACAGACCTGCCAGGACAACATTTATCTGCTTTTAAGTTCTTTGTAGAGGAATTTCTACTATTTGATACATTAGCATCGCTGGGTTATAGAATGACAGCCATTCATCCAATATCTCATCGGCGTGACTGCGTGGAATACTTGCAAGAATTATGTAATTTTTGTAGAGATAACGTCGATTATATTGTGATTAAGAACCATCATTTTGATACTTGTTTTCCCTATTACGATTCAAGTGAAACTCGTAGCGCGATTGAGGCTTTAGGTGCTATAGAGATCGACCTAGCCAATTTATCGCTCTTTGTCTACCAGCAATGCGAGGATTGCGGACTACCGTACTCTCAAATCATCAGCGATTTAAAGATTAATACTTTTTATCGCCATCTTCTATTTAGTTGGATGGAAAGCTTTCTTCAGCAGTTCGCTCACGCTCTGAAAGCAAGGGATTATTTAGGTCTGAATTGGAAGAATTATAGTTCTACTGCTAGCGAGAGTAGTTTTTAAAGGAGATATGTAGATGAATGTGGCTGCGATTGATAAAGTATTAGCGGAATTCTCGGCTGAAGAAAAAGAGAAAATTACTCAACTGATTTTGCAATCGGGCATTAATCCTCGCGACCCGTTGATCGTGACGATGGCAACTCTAGCAAAAATCGATAGTCGCATCGACAAAATTCCAGAATCTTTGGGAACAATAGTTAGCACTTGGACGGAAACTATTGACACTAAATTATCGCAGATCTTTCGTAGCGCAGTAGTGCAGCAGAAAAAAGCACTCTTAGAATCTGTTAAGGATCTGCTCAATAAATCCTCTACGACTCATTTTGCTAGTTCGCCCATGCTGCACTCACTATATTTGTTTGCAACTTTAGGGGGTGTATTGGCTCTAGGAACTGTTATTGGTACTTTTATATCTGCCAATACAATCGTTAAATTTGTTGCTCCTAGCAACTTAAACTCTCAAGATAAAGCTTTGCTACAATGGGCGAGATCGGCGGATGGTAAGCAAGCTAAAGTTCTTCAAAAGATCAATGCAGATGCAATATCTTTTTGCAAAAAGCAAGTGAAAGAGCTGAAAGGAAAGTGCGTGATATCCATCCAAAATTAATTACAGTTATTATTTTTGTGTGAATAGTGCGAGAGATTGGTGTTGATGAGCAATGACTGCGCTACCAGCACCAAATTCTCCTATCATGCGTCCTGAATGTCAATTGCGATACTTATCATAACTTCTAAAGCATTGTATCCCATTAGTAGCGGAATACACGCGATCGCTATTCCCAAACTTTACTGCTCAAGTTTTTATTTATGGAGACAATTGCAACAAATAGTATTGCTTGCTTATTACTATCGAGAGCTTGAGTTTGATGCTCTTTACTATTCTTTGTTGTATTTTCGTCTAATTTTAGCTATGGTTTCCGTATCGACCAAACCTCGTTCTATAGCCACGCGCATAGCTTGCGTTCGACTATTGACATTGAGTTTTTGAAAGATTTTGTGCGTGTGAGTGCGTACCGTTCCAGGAGATATACATAGATTAGTAGCAATTTCTTCATTGGACATGCCCGCGCAGATCAGTTGTAGTACTTCGAGTTCTTTTGCTGTCAGTCGATCCGGACGCAGCATATATTGATAAAAATTTTGTTCGCTAAATTGAACGACTTCTTTTCTGTTCGATCTAAATTCTTCTACTATTGGCTTGCTAATCTTAGAATCTACCCACGATTCTCCCTTGTAAGTTGTGTATACGGCTTCCAACAACTTTTCGTCTTCTGCTAGTTTTGAACAGTAAGAGTCAGCGCCATTACCAAAAGCAGATTTGACGATCTCTTTGTGAGTTTCGCCCGATAAAATAATGACTTTAATCTTACTGTATTTATACTTAATTTCTTCAGTAAGTTCTAAACCATTCTTGTCTGGTAGATTAATGTCGATAATCGCAATATCGGGTTGGTATAATTCAACCAGATTTAGTCCTTCTGCTGCCGTTGCTGCTTCTCCACAGACCTGAAGATCGGCTTTGGTGGATAGCAATGTGCTAATTCCAAACCTCGTAATCTTATGATCTTCTACCAGCACTATTTTTATTGTTTGCGTTGCTATGCTCGTCATACGTACTTAACCACTCCGTGACCATACACAGTTATAACAAGCATCTATCTAAAGGTATAAATTTTTATCATAGCTATAATAAAATTACCGATCTCCTAATCATTCCTTTACGTAGGTTTTTGCAGCGATCGGTGGAAATCGTAGATCGAGCAATCGTCTATCTCTTTTGTGGCTAGCGAATGTTGCAATCAATCGGAAAAACTACTGACATTCAGCGCCGCTAGATTTTTCAGCGATCGCACTGCTGACATACTACTGAGCGAGCAAATACGATCTTGATGGATGTGAATGATGCGCCTATTACATTAAGTAGCGCACTTGGAGGAGTGAGGTCGGATGTCAGGCAAGAAACCGCTAGCGGTAAATCAGTTAAAGAAATTACAAATTGATAATTTCGCATACGAATTATGGGTGTTGAAGGAACAGAACAACTCGCCCTTAGACTAGGCTACGCTTGGGAGAACGAACGCAGCAAACCTTCTGGGCTGCTCATACTAGCAGAATGCCACCGAGCTGAAACAGATGGGCGTTAGTGAAGCGTACCTATAAGTAGTGCGGTAAGAATCGATCGATCGAGTACCAGCCCAGTTAAGCGTGCATGGTAAAAAGCACTGTTACTAGCCAAGCTAAATCCTAGCAATTGGAGACGATCTGTGCTGGTTGGACGAGCATCAGCAGTTTACTCGCCCAAACGCAATTGAGCAGCTCGATTGGCAGTATTTCCTTTATAGTCGTCTCTCGTCGATTTCAAAAAGTAGTAATAGAAAATATAGCTTTGTAGTAATGGAAAATATAGCTTTGTTCAGGGGCGAAGATAGTAGCAATGAGTTGGCGGATATCTTATCAGAAAATTATAACGTTGTAGAATTTAGTACTGTATACAAATTTTTATATCTTTACCGTCATAGCTTCACTGGTTTATTAGTAGTAGATTCTAGCTTTGAGGAAGATATTTGTTTTGCAATCGATACTGTGAGAAAGCTATTTACAGAACGTATACCTGTTTTACTAGTATGCCATCCACAAGACTTAAAAGCTATTAATCCCACCCAGAGCGATATCGATAGCTTTATTTTATATCCACTGAATCAAGGCGAGCTAAAATTAAGAATCGATTTATTGTTTCGATTCAATCAGTTCGTGCAAGATAAGCTGCAAGACATTCGCCACCGTGATGAATTCTTTGGTAGAATCGGTCACGATATGTCTAACCCTTTAGTAGCCGTTAATCGAGTTCTCAAGCATTTGAATCAAGGTTTATATGGTTGTTCGTTGGTAGATATTTCTTCTGTAGTTGACAGTGTAATTGAAAATAATAATGCATTGTTAAATTTTGTAGGTTCTCTATCTTCACAGGCATACTTATCTGCATTAGAGTGCGACTATCAAAAAGTTGAATTAGTTGATATCAAAGAAGTGATGACTTCGGTTGCCAAGCAAACGCAGCCCTTAGCACAAACAAAAGAATTAGAACTGAAAGTAGAATTTGCCAACGAGTTTGTTAGCGGCACTAGGATTTGGGCAGAGCCAACTTTGATTTGGCGGATGGCTTTTAACCTCGTACACAACGCAATTAAATATACTAATAGAGGTTGCATTCTTCTATCGCTTTACAATTTAGAACGAGACCTGGTATTGCACGTAGAAGATACGGGTGTGGGGATCGGTGAAGAACAGCTTCGGTTTTTGATCGAACCAGTGGTATCTATTGGTAGGCAAGGCTTGAGAATGGGGTTGCGAGCGATCGAGTCGATTGCAGAAGTGCATCAAGCTAACTTACAAGTGGCTTGTGCTTTGAGTGGAGGTACTGTATTTTGCATCCCGTTTAGGCAAAACTCCGATGATAGCTATGGTATTGAGAAATACTTGATACACCAGCATTCCTACTGAAGGATTCCCCTGCAAGCCTAATTGGATGTAATGTGGTAATAATTCAAGTGAGCCTTGCAACCCATGTCAGCGAAAGATTCTGCAAATAATCTCGATATTTTCTTAACCAAGTTAGAAAATTTTGTCTGTTGGTTGCTGTTTGGGGTATTGCTAGTTATTGCCGCACACGCGCTCTTGCTGTTGCAGATTGCTGCATGTTATTACGTTGCTACTGCTATACTGGTTTGTCCTCGTACTCCATTACCAACTAGTATCAGGGTGGCTTCAGTTGTTTTAGCTTCGATCGTTGGCATAGTATTCGGATTGATTTGACTTAATCTGACAATCTTGTCGATAGCATTAACATGATTTAGAAATTATTATTGATTCGGGGCATTAGAAGCGTCAATCTCCTATTTCTGGCTGCGATCTTTTTGATTCTAAAGCTCTTTTTTGTGCTTCAGCTATCGTCAAAGCTCTAAACTTTTCTATTTCTTCTGCTTGAATGTCTGCTGAATTAGTAGGAATATCAATTGTCTTTTCTGCTGACTGGCTGTTGTCGGGTGCTGCTACGACTGTTGTTACTTGTTTTTGTTTATCTTTGGAGACAAATCGACGGAAGGCTAAACGAAGAAAATCTGCAAACGGTTCTTGTTGCTGTTCTAGTGTAGTGTTGGTGGGTTGACTGCTTGCCAAACGCTCTTGTAGCGCTATTGTAGTATTGCTGTTGCTGTCATTCGCGTCAGATTTATCTTTGTTAGCTTCTACTTCAAGCGTTTGGTTGTCTGTGCGCTCGTAGCGTCGTTCCTTACCGGAAAAGCTCTCTCGTTCTGCTAACTTTATTTCCAGCAGTTCTACTTTGGTACTAATATTTTGGATATAGAGCGTTAGGTCTGCGATCGCATTTTCTTGAGTGCGGCGATCGAGGCTTTCGACGCTTTCATAGTTTGGTGAAACATCTGATGCTATTTTAGAAATAATTAATGCCACTTGTTCGTATGGCAGATTTAGACGAGAACAGAGAGTGGTAAAGGCTAGCTCGGAACTAAGAACTGGAGTAGTTTCGCTCATGATATTTTTATGGCTCTAAAATATTTTTTTGAACGTTTTTGAGGGCAGAATCGATTTGTGCTTCTGCTATTCTGAAATACTCTGTAATTTCTGGTGTCAATCGTTGTTGGTAAATTTTACCATCTTGAATATCGAGAATTTTATTGCCATTCTTATCTGAAATTGACAAATTTTGTTTTTGACTGTCAAGCAGTACGTCGTATTGTTTGCCAGTCACTTGCAGGGAGTTATTTGGCAGGCAAGTACCAAGAGTTTTGGCAATTTTTTCAGCACGATAAGCTAATTCGTTTGCCATGTAAAGCGTTGCTATGTCATCTTGCATTGTCGAGTGAGCCTTGTCACTCAACCTTCCAGTTGCTTCCCATTTTGCTTTTACTGCCTCAATGCGTTGGATGTATGGAGGAGACTTGCCGAGAATTGCGGCTGCCTTCAGCCAATTATCAATACTTCTTCTGTCAGTGATGACGGCAAGATTTTCGCTGCCAGACCCGTTCCAGCTTAATACGCTCTGCATTCCAGCTAGGCTCGATTCGGAAGATAGGAGCGCGTTGGAGTCAGGAGCAGTGGTAGCTGGCGTGGAAAGGGCAGTTTCGCAAGTTTGCGTGTATCCTATCATCAGAGCGCGTAGAAAAGGAGACCGATCGCCTCGACCTTCCCAATAGCTGTCGTGCGTGGCAGTGACGTAGTGGGTGCAATTTTCCAACCACTGGACTCCGCCACGTGAGGCGATCGCTTGATAAAGTTTGGGGTGTTGAGAGAGTTTGGCTTGAATAATTTCTGCCATCAGTTCGATCCGTTCTTCGCCTAGTGGTAGTGCTGTTTTGTAGTGTTGGTACGCTTGTTCGGCAGAGGCAAAAGGAACGCCAGCTGGTTTGTCTTGACTGTAGGTTTCAGGTCCGTAAGTACCAGCTTTCACTGCCGGATTATCTCGGAAGGAAACAGGGTAGTCACCTTGGATGCGTCCTTTGGCTTTCGATTTGACTGTGGGATTTGTCAGAGCTGCACCTAAAGGGTCTTGGCTGCCAGAGTTAATGTTGATGCCAGGATGTACTTGCGATCGCAGTGTTGGTGGAGCATTGGCTCGATCGGTTTGCTGTAACGCTGGAAATGGGACGATTTTGCCGTCAATGTAATCGCCCAGTGGTTCCATAAATAGACCGTAGATTTTTCCCTTACTAGCTTGAGTTTGGGTGAGTTCCTTGACTGAATGTTTTTCCCAGGCTGCCCAGGCTTGCTGGTAGGTTGAATCGGCGATCGCTTCGGTTGAGATCTCGTACTGCTTGCCAACGCGGAATGCAACTTGCCGTCCATCTTTACCTATAGCAATAGCAATATCACCTTCTTTGATACCGTATGCTTTTTCATAATCAATACCTCTAGTGGTATGCACTCTGCCATATCCCCGCATGGCATCGATAGTCGTATTAACGGGTAGGGTTTTGGGTTCATCGTAGGTGTGAAGGTCATATACCATCGGGACTGGCTTTCCAGAGATTATTGGATTTTCTGGTATTTGGGGACTAGTAGCGCGAGTGGCAGTTTGGTTGCCATAGGCAACAATCTCTCGAATGCTAAGTTGAGAATTCTGTTCTGCTGTTGGCTGTCCTGTAGAAGCAGTGATTGGCTCTCGCTGTGTATCAGTAAAGCTGGCATCTGTAGCTTGGATTGCAACCGGATTATTACTATCGGATGATATGCCAGTAGGCTGTTGAGGTGCTGCTGGCGTGGCAACTGCGATGGTGAATTCCAGTTGTCCGAGCAATTCTTTAGGTCTTGTAGGCAGGCGATCGATAATTTGCTGATATTCGCTTTTCGTTGATGTATTAGCTTGAGACATGAGACTATCAAACTGACTGAGGTTTTCATTCAGTAAGTTTAGTTTTTGCTCGTACTGCTCGTAGCCTTCTACAGTACTAACGTCAATTGCTTCTCCCAATTTAGAGCCAATTTTTTGTTGAATGACTTCATCATTAAATTTATTTCGATCTATAACAAACGTAATACAGTTATTTTCAATAAAAGATTGAATTTTTATGCCTTGAGAAGACAACCAGCTGCTAACTACAATACTGTCTTGAGCAGGTACGACTAATCCATAAGCTTCTGTTTGAATGGTAGTATTGGTATTACTATCTGTGTAACTCTGATGGGGATTGTAAAATAGGATAGATTGCTCTGTAATAGGAATATCTGATATAGGCGTTGTTGCATCTGCTACTTTGCCAAATTTAGTGTTAAGGTTTTCCAGGATTTCTGGACGAATGGTGCTACCAGAGAGCATGAATACTGCCAAGCCTTTTTTGATTTCTCTTTTAGCTTCTACTGGTGGAATTTGAGAGTATTCAATACCTACTTTAGTCAACCAATTACTAACTGTGTCAACTTTACGACTGTCAACAGCTAAACCTACTAAACCAAGCATTTTATCTTCTTGGCTTTGGAAGAGTATTGTAGGACGTTCTGTAATGATGTTGTGGATTTGGCTATGAATTTGCTGCCGCTCTTTTTGGCTGAAGTTTTGCTGAAGATCGATGGCGGTATTTAATGAGCTTTCTTTCACCCATATTTCTGGATACTGGACGGTAGCAACGTCTACTGTGACGATACAGCTAGTAAAATTACTTTGTATCTTACAGGGTAGCGTACTGCTGCTACCATTAAATAGCCCTGCCGTTTTTAGAGCATTGAGAGCAGCTAGAGATTCTTTAGTATTGTTTAGTACGCCAACTGTTCTATTGTCAATTGCAAAGAAAACATTTTCTTTGTATCCTCTAGAGGAAGCGGAGAGCGTTCTAAATTCTTGGTCATCATAACTGATTCCTTTAAACTCATCATTAATTTTATGAATTTTCAGTAAATTACCAGTCGGTGTTTCAGCAATTAA
>NZ_JACJQX010000079.1:0-13456 GCF_014696895.1 Chroococcidiopsis sp. [FACHB-1243]
ATCTCTGCTCGATCTTTGACTTTTTGTGGTACATCCGCAGTTCTCAAGTTTAATAGAGTTTTGTCTTGCTCACGAGTCAGAAATACCCTTAAACGAGCGCCCATTTTACTCGCTTCCCTAATACATTTGTTCTGCGTCTTTTCCAGATTTATCTATCTTTACATAGTTTGGTTTTTTCATGACAGCTTACTTACTTGGCTGGTTAGCAGTTGTAAAAGTGCGAGGTTTGAGCATACACTTAAATTTTCCCGATCGCTACGTGCTGGAAGATACAATTATTCCTTACTTTGTCGAGCGTCAGGAATTTCAGCGAATTCGCTTCATTGGTAGCGATTGGTACACCAAACCGTATAATCGCTATTTCAGAAGCAAGGAATACTGGACGATAGAAATCGATCCTGTCAAGAAAAAGTACGTGGCTAAAAAGCACGTTGTTGGTTCGCTATTGAACTTGAGCGAGCATTTTACGACTAATTACTTCGACCTGATAATTTATAATGGCGTTTTCGGCTACGGGATCGATACTAGAGAGGCTACCGAAACTTCATTTCAGCAATGTTTTCAATGCTTGCGATCGGGAGGTATTTTAGTGTTTGGATGGAATGACATACTGGGGTTTCAGCCATTTTCGGCGCTCGAACAATGCCAGAGCCTACAGCAATTTGAGCCTTATGTTTTCACTCCCCTAGCCACTACCCAGTATCTTGTAGCAGATAGTCCGAATCGACATCGATTCAATTTCTATCTGAAGCCTTTGCCCCAGTAATAAAGGCGATCGAGTTCCGCTCTGCAAGCGCATCCCTCAACGGTTGTGTTGCAAAAATAAGAAGCAGACTAGTAAGAGTAATATTTGTTCTTACTGTCGCTCGTCCAATCCACTTGGTTTATGAACCCCAAGTATCCCTTTAAGTAGCGTCATTTCCAATTCTCAATCATCGATAGGTCAGATGATTGTCCACAAGACCTATCATACAAATGCTGCCTCAATTTTATCAAAACTGTTCCTAAAATCTGCTCACACATACGCAATACAAGATGTTACAAATCTTGGTACTGCTACTACAATTCCACCGGACAGTGACTTGAGAGAAACTAGCAACAGTGTTTTCACAACCAATCCTGTTTGAAAGTTGTCGTCGGAGCATACAAAAATTTCTAGGTTTGCCAAAACTGAGTCTTCCAGTCCTCTGGTTTCCTTTACTCAAACCTTGGACAAGAATGAGGTCTCTAAAAAAGGGAAACAATTGATACTAACAATTGACAGAACACAATGGCGCGACCAGAATATTTTTGTTCTCAGTTTAATTGAAGACCGACGAGCAATTCCCTTCTATGGGCAATCTTATCGAAAAGTGGATGCAGCAGTCTTAACGAACAAAAAGCATTAATTCGTCCAGTGCGACGATTGTTTAAAGGCTATCAAATACTGCTGTTAGGAGATAGAGAGTTTCATAGTATAAAACTAGCACGCCTGGTTACAGTCCAAGCAAAGTTAAATTTAGCTTCTGGAGTACCTTTCTTCTTACAAAACATTCAATCAACTAAACAACGAGGATTTGATAAGTTTAACTTGGTTAGATATTACAAGTGTAAGTATCGTGGAAAACTCAAACTATCTGGATGATACCTACTCGCAAATCTACATAGCCTCAAAGTAGCATAGAAGGCATTCAAATGTCGTAGTGGTGTCGAAGCCATGTTTGAAGATTGTAAAACAGGTGGCTACAATTTAGCAACAATTTATACTACCAATTAGCACTTAATTGCTTTAATTCTACTAATTGCCATTGCCTACAGTTGCGCTGTTTTATCTGGTCGTCGTAGTCGACATATGGAAGTACAAAAATATGTGGGACGGTTAAACGAGTTAAAACGAACGTGCCGCCGACATAGTGCTTTTTGGATTGGTTTATATGGTCAGCTCTAGGTAGGCGCTTTCTTAGGAATGGGCAGATTTAGCGTCTACATTGATGCGAGCTTAGCCTCAGAAACTATTCTATTTTCACAGAGGTCTACAGGCTACGGCATTGATTCTGTCTGCTTTCTAGCCTCGCTGTCACCCCTTCAGCTCAACTCCTTTAGATTTTATGAATAAAAAGAAACTTGTTACTGAATCCTTTTCTACAGGCGAGTCTAGTGCATTAATATCTATGGAAACTACTCAAGTAAAAATTTTAGAAGAACTTACCCACGACGAAGAACGCAATCGCGCTCAGTTGGAGTTGAGGGTAGAGCAGGCATTCTATCAGGCAGGTAAGGCACTTGCTGAATTGCGGGAGCGACGGCTGTATCGCTCTACTCACAAAACATTTGAAGCATACTGCCGCGATCGCTTTGGATTTACTCGTCAGGCTGCTAACTATTTAATTGCTGGGGCAGATATTTTCGAAAATTTGACAACCATTGGTTGTCAAATTTTGCCAACCAACGAACGTCAAGTTAGATCGCTTTCTGCACTAGAGCCAGAGCAGCAGTGTCAAGTATGGCAGCAAGCTGTAGACCTAGCTGATGGTAAAGTCCCATCGGGACGGGTTGTCAAAGGGATTGTCGAGCAGTTTAAAGAAAAGCCCTTACTACCTACCAACGATGTTTATCAAGTGGGTGATATATTTATCTTAGTCAGACTGAAAGCTAAGAATAAAAAATATAATGGTTGTTGGGCAGTCGTAGTAGAGATAAAAGAATTGACAGTAATTGTTGACGTACACAATACCACTTTAGTTGTAGAACCAAATAATTTGGCTAATATTGACTCACCGGAAGTGAAGCAACAGTTACTAGAGATGTTATTCCGAATTAGAAGATTACGTGAGGTTGGTTCGCTTGACCGAGGAGCAGAAAATATTCTCAAAGATTTAGGTCAGCAGACTAATTTAACTGTTATGGAAAAAGATTTGTTGTCTTGGTTAGAGAAATACTATCAGGTCGATGAATAAAAAACCAAATTATTGTGACTTCATCAAACCTATTGTGCAAGAAAGAGAAGCAAAAGCTACTCTAGGAGTAGATACCTTCAACGCATTGATTAGACCTCTTGCAAAAGGGTAGTGTTGCAAAAACCGAGGGAGTGGTAAAGTAGAGAGTCTGTGTTCAAACGCGATCGCGCTCCATGTCCAAGTCCAACCCGTTTAAGTGGCGTCATTACGAAGCTGAAATTATCCTGCGTTGTGTGCGCTGGTATCTAACCTATCCGCTCTCGTATTGACAAGTGGTAGAAATGGTAAACGAGCGGGGATTAGAAGTGCATTACGTAACAGTGTTTCGTTGGGTACAGGAATATGGTTCAGAAATTGACAAGCGCTGCCGACCTTACTTGCGAACCACAAATGATTCCTGGAGAGTGGATGAAACTTATATTCAAGTCAAGGGGAAGCCAAGGTATCTGTACCGAGCTGTGGATTCAGATGGGAATACTTTAGACTTTTTGCTAACGGCTAAACGTGATGCCAGCGCCGCAAAACGCTTTTTTCGTAAGACATTAAAAGTCATTCACACTTCTTCTCCACGAGTTATTGCTGTAGATAAGAATGCTGCTTATCCCCAAGCAATCGATGTGCTTAAAGCGAAAAAAGAGTTGCCTCAAACGGTGGAATTACAACAGAAAAAGTATCTGAATAATATAGTCGAGCAAGATTGTCGAGGCATAAAACGTTTAGTCAAACTGGGAATGAGATTTGGTTCGTTCAACACTGCAAGGCGAACAATAAAAGGATATGGAATTATGAACATACTGAAGAAAGGACAAGTTAAGAAAGTAGAAAAAGGAGCCGTCAGAGACCGGGTCAAATTCATTGCTGAAATTTTTGGAGTGGCTGCATAATCAATTCCTTCTTCAAGAAGTTTTCTGTCCGAAACTCGTTTTTGCAACACAACCTGGGAACAAGAACGATCGGCAGCAAAAACTAGAATTGATTAACGTTTTGCTGCATCAGATGCCAGAATTAAATTCCACCGTTTGATCCTTCTTTAGATTTGTCATAATTTTCTTGGCGGACTGCTAAAACAAAATCGTTTTATACTAAGCAATAATCTCTTCACTACTAAAACAATGTCTCATATTGGTATACTGTGCCCTGGAGCAATCGGTCATCTAAATCCCATGTGTAATTTGGGAATTGAATTGCTGCGTCGCGGACACAAAGTCACTCTATTTGGCGTACCAGAAGTAGAAGAAAAAATTTCTCAGTCTAACTTGGAATTTTATGAAATTGGAGCTAGTGATTTCCCTCCTGGCAGCATAGAAGCTATTTACATCCAGCTAGGACAGTTGACTGGATTAGAAGGGTTAAAACTTACCATTCAGTTTTTTGAGAAGGAAGCTAGTATGTTGTTTCGTGATGCTCCTGGGGCTATTTCCGATGCTAGAGTTGACCTTCTTCTCGTCGATCAAGTTACAAGTGCTGGGGGCACCGTTGCCGATTATCTAAACTTACCTTTTATTACAGTCTGCAACGCATTGCCGATCAATAGAGAACCTGGTGTTCCTCCTTATTTCACTCACTGGAGATATGAAAACGTCTGGTGGGCTAAGATGCGAAATCAATTGGGAATTGCCATATTCAATTACCTCAGCCGACCCATTTGGAATGTATTAGTTCAGCAGAGAGAAATATGGCATCTACCACGTCATCATCAACGAGATGATGCCTATTCTCGACTTGCTCAGATTGCTCAGTTGCCTCAAGAACTCGATTTTCCCCGTGAAAAAATCGTGCCTTGGTTTCATTATGTAGGAACGCTCAAAAGTCCCAAAGATATGGAGCCTGTGTCGTTAAACAAGCAGTCTTTCTCTTTTGAAGAACTAGATGATAAGCCCTTAATCTATGCATCTCTGGGAACATTACAAAGCCATAACTGGAAGATTTTTCATTGTATTGCCGAAGCCTGCTTGGATATCGATGCACAGTTAGTAATTTCTCTAGGAAATCCCAAAGCAGTTCCATCGAAGACTAATTTCCCAGGAAACCCACTTGTCGTTGCTTTCCCACCTCACCAACAGTTAATTAATCGTTCTAGCTTGGTCGTGACTCATGCAGGCAGCACAGCAGTCAGTTGTTTAAGTAGTGGCGTTCCCATAGTTGCAATTCCTATTACTACCGATCAACCTGGCATGGCAGCAAGGGTAGCACGAGCTGGTGCTGGTGAAGTTGTTCCCCTGGCAAAACTAAATGTTGCCAAATTAAAAATGGCAATTGAGCGGGTGTTTGAAGATCGCACTTATCGAGACAATGCAGCAAAACTACGTTCTGCTATTCAGAATGCAGGAGGAGTGGTCTATGCTGCCGATGTTATCGAACAGGTGATACACACTAAGAGTCCTGTTTTTAATAGCCGTCTGCGTGGTTCTGTCTGAGCTATCCCTTTTTCATTACTCTGACTAGAGTAAGATAGTAGTAAGTACGCAGCACTTGAGCATGATGCCAAACCCGCGCCGAGAATAACTGATAATATGGCTCAAGCAACGTTTCAAATACTTTTCGTGTAGCATACAAGAATTTTCTGGGATCAGGATGTGTTAACTCAAATTATTCTTACCTATTCCTTTTTTGAGTCTACTTCTCCTTAAATGGCTAAAGTCGAGCTTAGGAGAGGGATAAATTGACAATACCTTCAGCAAATACTGCCCTATTATTCAAACACTACCCAGTGATGACAAACAAAGAAGACTATTCTTTAATCGAAGCAATGCTTCGACGGCGATCGCGTCGCTTCGGTAAAGGAATGAAGCTAGGTGGTGCTTTAGATTATCAAAGTCAATATCCGCCGCAGCCACTAACTCTCGAACAAGAGGCACTTTTGGGCTTTGCTGCTTCGGGGGTAACGGGTTACGCTCTAGCCGAATTACCCTATGCACCAGCAGCCCTAAGTTCGACAGGCAGCGGTGGCAATATTATGGTTAACTTTATCGGGCGTACCGTTGCTAGTGCGGATGCGATCCATGCGGTTGCTGTATTTATTACAAATGACGAAGGTACGTGGCTACTCAAGCGTCCCCAGGACTACCTCCGTACCGAAATCTCTAGTTTAATCGACCTGTCTCAAAATGGGCAGTTTGTTGAGCTATACGAGCGCAGTCGCGTAAAAGTTGCCCAGGTCCGAATCGATCTTCCCCGGCGACTACCCTATTTGATGCCTTTTAATGCCTGGGCTGCCAATGTACCTGGCACTACTTATTTTTTGGCGGTTAATGAATTATCTGCTTTGTATATTAATGTCTTGCTATCCATGTTTAGCGAAGATGTGGGCTTTTTTATGGTGGACGAGCGTAACGGCTATCGACCTGCAGGTGTAGAAAAGTTTGCTAAATCTAAAGGCGGGCATCTTGAAGATGACCTAACTAAGGAGTCTTTCACGTACATCGGTGCGGCAGAAACTTTACTAGCGGAATTCGTGGCCTGGGAGCAAGGTTCTATTCACCAAAATTTAGGCTTGATGACCCAAGCTCTCGGTTTAGGTGGCTATCCTCATTTTGCCGCCCATCCCTACATCTGGTTTGAGCGACTAGGCTTCCGCATGGAACAAGTTCCATTTACCAAAATGAGCGGGATGAACCGCTTAACTAAGAAAATTGTCCAGTGGATGGGCAAAGATACTCTCGTTCCCAATCCTGTAGGACTGGAAAAAGACGGTGAGGTACTGCTCAAAAGTTACGCTCCGCCCTATTATCGAAATATGGAGGAAGCAGTACTCGCTTTTATCGACCATAAGTACAATGCCAAACAGGGGACGTTTCGCGATGGAGGAGAAGAAACTGGTTGGCAAGATGGTCGAGCGATCCAAGCGGCAATTCCCGAATATTCCGAACGAGCGATCGCAGCCACAATTGCTTGCTGTGAGTACATTTACAATCGTTATGGACGTTTTCCTGCCACAACAGGTGCCTTTCGCACTTTACTAGCCTATCAGACGCATCAACTCGATCCTGACTTTTATCGGCGTTACTACCGCCACGACGCGATGAGTATGGAATCAAAATGAATCAAAACACTCACAACCCAGAACGAATCTGTCAGAACTGGCTTCATACTTAGAGGGAGTTTTCGATTTGCACAACCTCTTCTCCCCTTTGTTTGTGATTAGGCAGTTTGGAAAATCGCGTGTAGTTGCTGTACCCGTGTAACAAATTGCTCTCGTCTTGTGGATAGAGATACCAATTCTCCCATCCGACTTCGAGGACGGAAAAAGTTGCGCACTTCATCAAACGCGCTTGCAGTAGCGTTGAGCTGACTCAAAAGCGCCAAACCCTAGCATCGGGTAATAACGTTGTTCGATCCCCCGATAGTCTTGCTCAATGCGATTGAGTAGGCAGTCACTTACTCGGTGTTCTACACCAACGCCCAACACTTTGGTAATGGCTCTAGGATAAGCAGTGTGCCCATCAGTAGTGATTCGCTCTGGCAGACAGCCGATCGCCCCGATTGCCTCTGTGAAGAATACAATTGCCGCTTCCATGTCTCGTTTCTCACTCACCATCGAGTCTACAAGGCTGCCATCTCGATCAATCGCCCGATACAAAAACACCATTTGCCTTTGACTCTGACGTAAGTTTCGTCCACGTACCAGGAGGAACCAACTGTCCCCTTGCGCTTGGCTCTCAACTCTTAGGCAAATATCGGCGCAAACCTCGCCTCCCAATCACGCACCGTCTCATGAGTAAACTTGAAACCTCGCAGCAGGAAAAATTCGGACACATCCCGCAGGCTCATCTTGTAACGTAACCGACACAACAGCACCTGGAACACGATATCAGTTGGTACTTCTAGAAAGTTGAATGGTGTCCTTGTGCGCTCATTTAAGTAGCGCTACACTCCTGACACCGATACATTTGGTAGCCCAAGTCCGTTGCCCGGTTGCGGTTTGTGATTTGTTGGGAGTGGCAGTGGGGAGAGTTCATGGTTGGTCTGGGATGCTGCGCTTATAACTCCTAGGATACCGGAATAAGTATTTGTACTCAAAGGCTTGAATCCAGTTCTGACAGATTTACGCATCAGTTTATGCACCACAACCTTTTCACCCTCGTCTCACCGTCGCCCGGATCTGGTCACGGAACCATGCCTGTCCAGCATCACCCTCGATCCGAGGATGCCAGATCATGGTGTAGGGGAAGTCCCCAATCTCTTGAGGGGGGAATACTTGCCGAAGGTTTGCCAACTTTAAGAGTTCAAGTGCGACACGCATTGGGACGGTGAATATCAAGTCGGTACCCACAATATTGAGCGCGGTTGCCATGAAGTAGGGTGACTGGAACACAATATCTCTTGCCTTTCCCAGATCGGCAAGCGGACGATCGATCATCGTTTGCTGCCCTTCTGCGGTGGCAACGATCGCATGTGGACGACGCAGGTATTCGTCCAAAGAAAAACGCTCGTTCTTAAATGGGTTGTCCGCACTGATTAGGCAGATAAAATGCTCCTGGTACAGCACTTCCACCTTTAATCCCTTGGGCGGGGTTGGTACGCTGCCCACACCGAGTGCCAAGTCGCAGCGTCCCGTTTCTACGTAACGGTAACTCTCTAGCGTCCAGCCAACGACCTCGACGCGAACGCTGGGAGCAAGCTTGCGACAGAGTCGTACTGCACCGCTGACGATCGCAGCGACTGCGTAGTCGGTGCCTGTGACTCGGAAGTATTGCTGCGAAATAGAAGGATCGAAGTCGTTGCTTCCGATCGCCGCATTGAGGCGAGGCAGGAGAGCTTCTAATTCTTGCAGCAAGCGATCGCCACGGGGCGTTCGCTCGTACCCCACGCCGCTACGAACGAGCAGGTCGTCGCCGAGTGCTACCCGCAGCCGACTGAGCACTCGGCTCATCGCTGGCTGACTGAGCGAGGCGCGAACGGCGGCGCGAGTGACATGCCTTTCCTCCAGAATGGCTTGCAAAGCCAGAAGTTGATTGAGGTCGATGTGCGAGAGGTTGGGGAACTGTTGAGCCATATTTTCATTTTATATCAGTATTGGTATAGTGACTATCCTAAATATGCATTGGACACATTATGTTTTGCATGTGATGATCGTCGTAGTTTCATTCGTGTTTGTTATTAGCCGATGGATTCTATGTATTCAATGGCGACGATTCAAACCTCAGCTTTGACAGTGGCGCAAAAACAGTCACTCGAAACGTTTTACCGAGCATTCAGCGATAAAAATCCTAATCTTCTCGACGAAGCGGTGACTCCGGATTGGCAAGATATCCCGCTCGCGCCCTGTCAAGGTCAGGGTTCTGAGGGTATGAAGCTACTGATGCCAATGTTTTTTACTGCGTTCCCCGACTTGCAGATCGTCATTGACGAGGTAATTGCACAACCCGATCGTGCGGGTGTGCGGGCGCGGATGATCGGGACTCACCAAGGGGAAATCTTTGGCTTGCAGCCGACTGGAAAGCCAGTCTCGATCGCGCTGCATGAGTTTCATCACTTTAAGCACGATCGCATCTCGCACACCTGGCACTTGGAAGATTGGTTCGGAATGCTGCATCAAATTGGTGCATGGTCGTCCGCTGCACTACCCAGCTAGAAATTGACCGATTTTTGCCATCAGTTAGCAGATATCAGAATCGAGAAAAGAGCCATGCAAATTCGACCTAACTCTCTGGGGTTCACTCTGTTGCTAGGTGCGCTCGCTGCGTTACCGCCCTTGGCGATCGATATGGGATTGCCCGCTCTTGCTGCAATTGGGACATCCCTCAATGCTCCCCCTGCTGCTACAGGTTTAACCCTCAGTCTCTTCATGGCTGGCTTTGCGATCGCGCAGCTTATTTTTGGACCTGTTTCAGATCGATACGGTCGCCGCCCGGTTCTATTCATCGGGTGTGGAGTCTTCGCCCTCGCGAATGTCATGTGTACGATCGCGCCCTCAATTCACGCGCTGATTCTCTGGCGGTTGATTGCGGGTGGGGGTGCGGGTGCTGCCGCAGTTCTAGAAATGGCGATCGTGCGTGACTTGTTTGAAGGTGCTGCTGCACGGACACAGTTCTCTTATATCAATCTGGTGATGAGCATTGCACCAATGATTGCACCCACGATTGGTGGGTTAGTTCTGACGATCGCAGACTGGCGATCAATTTATGGAGTGCTGGCAGCTGGCGGTTTAGTTCTTGTCGGTGCGATCGCGATTGGGTTTGAAGAGTCCATTGCTCGTCGGGATCGAAGTGCGATCGTACCTTGTCGACTGATCGGCAACTACCTTCGAGTTCTGAGTAATCGAATCTGTGTTGGCTACGCCCTCGTGAACGCCCTAAGCTTCGGGTGTATGTTTGCTTATGTTGCGGGTTCACCGCTCATATTGATCCAGGTTTTAGACATTTCAACGACTCTCTACGGTTGGTTCTTTGCTGCAACTGCTTTCGCGATTATGGCAGGCTCATTCTTGAATGGGCGCTTGAGTATTCGCGGTGTGTCGCCGTCGCGCTTGCTCAAAGTCGGACTCACGCTTGCGGTCGTCTCCGCGATCGCACTGGTGCTGGTATCCATCAGCAATCATGTTCGAGTCATAACGCTGCTGCCACTCCTAGTTCTCAATACGTTCTGCTTTGGGCTAATTACACCCAACACAAAGCATGGAGCGCTTCAGCCATTGCCAGAAGTAGCTGGAGTCGCTGCTGCTGTATTGGGATTCACGCAGATGTTGCTGGGTGGCACATTTGCCAGTGCGCTCGTTGCTTTCCTTTATGACAGACGGACTGCGACTGCCATGACTGGCGTGATGACGCTTTTTGCTCTGGCCGCGATCGCTGCCCACACGATTATCGTCCGTCCTGCTGAGAAGCGGATCGATCGCGCCTCATTCAATCACTACTCAAACCGTCAAAAGACTTGAATTTGTTTTTACTCACAACTTCCAACCAACCAATTTAGAACATTACGAGATAAATCATGGCAAAGACAGCAATTGTGACTGGAGGCTCTCGCGGAATTGGACGCGAAATTGCAAAGCGACTCGCAGCAGATGGGTTTTCTGTTGTTGTGAACTACTCGGCAAGCAGCGCCAAGGCCGATGAAGCTGTCAGTGAAATTCAAGATGCGGGCGGCAATGCGATCGCCATAAAAGCTAATGTCTCGAAGGAGAGCGAGGTAGAGCAGCTTTTTGAACACACCATCACCACACTCGGATCGATCGATGTCGTCACTCACAGCGCTGGGATTATGGCCTTGTCGCCCATCATCGACAATGACGTGCAACTGTTCGACAGCGTCATCGAGACGAACCTGCGCGGCACATTTCTCGTGTTGGCTCAAGCGGCAAGGCACATCAGCGATGGTGGCTGCATCATTGCCCTCTCCAGCAGCGCGATCGCCAAGTCGTTCCCAACTTACGGAGCCTACATCGCATCCAAAGCGGGAGTTGAAGGACTGGTGAGGGTTCTCGCTAATGAGCTACGCGGTCGTAACGTCACGGTGAATGCGGTAGCGCCAGGACCAGTCGCGACAGAACTCTTTCTCCAGGGCAAGACTCAAGAGCAGATTGATCAGCTCAGCAAGCTCGCTCCAATAGAGCGTCTTGGAGAACCTCTCGACATTGCGCGTGTCGTTTCATTCCTGGCAGGAGCGGACGGGAGCTGGGTCAATGCTCAAGTGCTTCGCGCTAATGGCGGTTTCGCTTAATTCAAATTCGATATGTTTCATGTTCAACCCATCACAAAGGAGGCGCACAATGAAGGCAGTCCATCCAGCAATTAGGAGAAATGTTTCCCGTCGATCGGTCCTTGGATTGTTAGGATTTGGTGCCGCCACCGCTGCCTTAACACACACTTTTTTTAAGACGGCACAGGCACAGAATCAAACCCAAACTCAACCGTCTCAAACTGCTCCAAACCAACCATCGCAGATCATCACGAAAGAAATCCCGCGCACACAGGAGAAACTGCCTGTAATCGGTCTGGGAACCTTTATGACCTTTGATGCTTTATCTAATCAGCCACGCGCTCATCTTCAGCAGGTAATGCGCCGCTTTTGGGATGCAGGCGGGCGAGTGGTCGATACCTCACTGCTCTACGGAATGTCGGAAGTGAACGTGGGCGAATTTGCCAGAACAATTGGCTTGACCAATGATTTGTTTATTACTAACAAAACCTGGGCAACTGGCGAGTATCTGGGCGATCGCAGCCAGGCTCAGCGCCAGTTAGAACAATCAATGACGCGATTGTCACGCGATCGCATCGATGTCATGCAGGTTCACAGCTTGGTGAATGTAGATGCAATTTTGCCCTTATTAAAGGCATGGAAAGCAGAGGGTAGAATTCGCTACGTGGGCGTTACCCACCATGATCCAATGTATTTTGCGGCGCTTGAGAGATGGATTGAGAAGGGCGATCTGGACTTTGTTCAACTTCGCTACTCAATTCGTCAGCGTGGAGTTGAAGACAGAATTCTTCCTGCGGCAGTGGCGCGAGGAACAGCAGTCTTAGCCAACATGCCCTTTGAGAAAGCCCGTCTTTTTGAATTGGTAAAGGGGCAACCAGTACCCGATTTTGCCAGCGATTTTGGCTGCGAGAACTGGGCGCAGTTTTTTCTCAAGTATGTGATTTCTCACCCGGCTCTAACCTGCACGATTCCCGCAACCACAAACCCTGACCACGTTGTTGAGAATATGGGGGCAATAAGAGGAGCGTTACCCGATGATTCAATGCGTACCCGGATGGTGGAACACATGGAAAGCCTTCCCGGTTTTGACAACCTTCTCCAAACGCCCTGGTATCCTGGCAAAAATTTTAGCGGGTTGGTTCGCCTGCCAAATCCACGTCCGATCAGTTGAGATGGAGTCTGTATTATGTTGATTATGTTGCGTAGATTTAGATTTAGGTATTTGATTTTCCTGTCGCTGTTGGTCTTTTCGCTCATAGCGCAAGGTTCGCCCGTGCTCAGTCAAGCACAAAGCCAGTTGCCCTATTGGACTGAAGCTGCACCGCCAACGATCGCTCGGCAAGAGCTTTATCCAGAAGTGTGGAACGGAAAAATCTACGTGGTGGGCGGTTTCCTCAGCTAAAACCCTGGGTTCACAGATCATTTCGAGTCTTACGATCCGGTCAGTAATGCATGGACACAATTGAGGTCGCTCCCTGAAGCACGTCATCACATCATCTTTCGATTGCAGGTAAGGATTTGCGCGGCATTTCTGAAATCATCCCCAATACCAAAAGCTTGAATGCTTCAAAATTCCGTCCGTCAGCAAACAAGTCTTGGTAGCGATCGCAGTAATCATCCACGAAGCTAACAGTCGTGACGGCAGGACGCGGTTCAACCATGCTCTAGCAGTGAAATAGAAAGTTTTACCATCTACTTTACTTCTGCTAGGGTGACAGAAGAAAGGTAATAGGAGAAACACTCACTTAAATGAGCGAGCTACAGACCCAGTTATCGACATACTAACCAGAGCAGGGATTAGTTAACATAAAAAAGTAGCTAAGTCTGGAGTGTGCCATGAAACTCAAAGACGCTCGCCATATGTCAGCCTCTGCCCAAGA
>NZ_JACJQX010000008.1:0-178058 GCF_014696895.1 Chroococcidiopsis sp. [FACHB-1243]
TACTACTGAAGATGCTCGCGTCAAACTTAAACATCTTTATCCGATTTTTGTCACCGAAGAAACAGCTGATTTTAATGCACTATTTTAGCCTTGCCACACCAGTAGGGTGCGTTAGCATGATGGCGTAACGCACCACTTATGCGTATGGGAGTGCGTTACGCGGCGCGATAACACACCCTACTTCAATTTTTTCACGAATCAAATAGGACTGCTATAACTTATAGGTTATTTTCTAGCCAGCACAGTCATGACTTGTGCCATTTGCTGTTTTAACCGTTCTATATCTGCCTGCATAGCAGCAATTTTTCCATTCAAAGCTTGCAGTTCGGATGATGATGTGCTATTTCCGGTTGCCATTGCAGCCACCTGTGGCGCTGCCGGTGCTGTTGCTCCTCCTTGGCGCGGCAATTTGGACTTAACCATTGCCGCTTTAATTGCACCAATTAAATCTTTTTGCTCGAACGGTTTGGGGATAAATTCAAAATACTCGAATGGCTCTGGAATTTTCTCGACAACTTCTTCTTTGCGTCCCGACATTAAGACTAAAGGAATTTTTTGTAGTTCGGTATTTTGTTGGATTTGCTGATATACCTCCCAGCCGCTGAGCTTAGGTAACAAAAAATCAAGCATAATTAGGTTCGGTCGTTCTTGACGAATTAAGTTGAGTCCTTCCAAACCATCTTTTGCTTCTAAAACATCAAAGTTGCCAGGTGGCAACATTTCTTTGACGCGCATCCGAATTACGCGGCTGTCATCGATAACTACGATTTTGTTACTTGCCACAACTGACTCCTCGGCAATGAATTTTAAGGGGAATAAGATGGAAAAATACGATTTAAAGGCGAGAATATCTGGTTATGCAGTCTAGAAAGTAAGTGCAGCAGATATTAGTTAACTGTAAGTTTAAATTCTCGATCGCCAACATCTCGAACTCGCTCAATTGAAACACGTAAGTGAGAGTAACAGCCATCTGGACTACACCAGTAACTTGCTTTTCTAGCTAACCTTGCACAACAAAACTACGAACTAAACCTAACGCTGTTCGCGTTTTGTCTCCAAGGGAATTTTTACTGATTGAGCGATCGCAAAATTTTCTTTAAACAAATATAGTTCGGTAAATTTTCGGTCGGCAAATTGTTGATTGGAAGGTTAATTGGTAATGGGTAATTGGTGGTTAGTAGTTAATAATGGAAGTTGGTCACTGGTCACTGAATATATGACTCTATCTTCTCGTTCTGAGTTCAAGTCGGAAATTGAGGCTTTACCATCATGGCTGCGCCGACCGATTGGTAAGGCAAGCGAATTATCTACAGTTCAAAAAATTATTAAGCAGCGACAGATTCACACGATTTGCGAGGAGGGACGCTGCCCGAACCGAGGCGAATGCTACGCCCAAAAAACAGCCACTTTTTTACTGATGGGTCCAACTTGCACTAGGTCTTGTGCTTTTTGTCAAGTGGATAAAGGTCACGCACCCATGCCACTCGACCCAGAAGAACCGCAGAAGGTCGCAGAGGCTGTGCAATCACTAGGATTGCACTATGTCGTCTTGACTTCTGTAGCGCGGGACGATTTAGCTGACCAAGGAGCAAGTTGGTTTGTTGCTACCATGACAGCAATTCGCGATCGCAGTCCTCAAACGCAAATTGAAGTATTAACTGCTGATTTTTGGGGTGGTACAGGCGCGGGAGACGTAGGACAAAGGGAAAGAATTGCTATGGTTGTAGGGGCAAAACCCGCTTGCTACAACCACAACATTGAGACTGTCAAAAGGCTGCAAGGACGAGTCAGAAGAGGAGCTAAATACGATCGCTCGTTGCAAGTCCTGCAAGCAGTCAAAGAAATCGATCCGAGTATTCCGACAAAATCTGGGTTAATGTTGGGGCATGGAGAGACAGTAGAAGAAGCGATCGAAACGATGGCAGATCTGAGAGCAATAGGCTGCGATCGCTTGACAATTGGGCAGTACATGCGCCCCTCCTTAGAACACCTACCCGTCCAAAAATACTGGACTCTCGAAGAATTCGAGCAACTAGGCGCGATCGCTCGCGATCTAGGGTTTAGCCACGTCCGTTCCGCCCCCTTGGTACGTAGTTCCTACCACGCGGGAGAACAGTGAGCAGTTGTCAGCGATCGCGCACCACACACTTTTAACAAAAATATTCTTAACGAAAGTAGGCAAGGATGACAGCTGTTTGGTATTTCTATAGATGCTCTTAATTTGAGGAGAAAAACCTTATGTCTGCTCAAGCAAATAAACCTGCTATTGGCGAGGATGTAGCCAAAAGTAATGCTAATCCTCCCTATCCGTTTCGCACGGGTTGGGCATTACTGCTCTTAGCTATCAACTTCCTGGTGGCAGCCTATTATTTCCACATTCTCCAATAGTTTTGAGTGGAATGGTGTTGCTCATATCGTGCCTTTGAATAAACCTTTGGGACGAACGAGCAGCACCAGAATCATGATAAACAGCCCTACACCTTGTTTATATTGAGAACCGAGGAAAGGGGTGCTGAGTTCTTGGGTAACGCCAATCACCAAAGCCGCAGCGATCGCGCCGTATGGGTTGCCAATTCCACCTAAAATTGTGGCAGCAAACATCGGCAAAATTAAAAACCAGCCCATATTCGGTCTGACGGCTGTAATCAAGCCGTACATGCTACCACCTAAAGCCGTGAGGCTGCCAGCGATCGCCCACGTCCAAAGTACGACGCGATCGACATCAATTCCAGATACACGCGCTAAGTCGAGGTTGTCAGCAACAGCACGCATCGCCTTGCCAATCTTCGTATTTTGTAACAAGTAGTGCAGCGCCAAAATAACGATAACTGCTAAAAGCATGACTATAAGTTGATTCTGGGGAATTCTGATTCCTAAAATTTCTCTAGCTGGACTGGTAGGAATATCGTAACTTTTGTTACTGCCACCCCAGATTAAAATAATTCCATTACGGAGAAACAAAGCGAGTCCAATCGAAATAATAATGAGCGTGGTGGAAGTGGCACGCCGCGATCGCATATTTGACCAGATTAGCTTTTCAGATATCAGCATTGCTGCTACAGTGCCAATTGCTCCGAGTAACATTGAGAGCCAAATATTAATGCCGCTCGTATTGGCTAGCAAACTTAAATAAGCGCCCAAAGTCATAAAATCGCCGTGGGCAAAGTTAGCCAGCCGTAAAATGCCATAAGTCAGCGTCAGTCCTACCGCAGCTAAAGCAATAATGCTACCTACAGCTACCCCATTAACAAATAATTGAGCCAGTTGTGCGTCCATACAGGTATCAGTTATCAGTTATCAGTTATCAGTGTAGAGATGATATGGGTAAAATCTGTACAAAAGCAACGAAGTGGCTAGTGGCTGGTGGCTGGTGGCGAGAGATTAATTAATTGTGCATTGCAACTGCTGTACGGGCGGGTTTTGAGTCAAAAATTATTGCCTCAACTGTCAATTCTTTTGCTAAACCCGCCCCTACGACTTGCCTCTTGCCTCTTGCCTCTTGTAAAGTGCATTCATTTCATGTTTTTAAATTCAACTTTTGTTAATGCTCTGGTCTAAATCTTTTAACACTCTCCATATACACCTAGTATTTCTAGTTGTCCTGGCTGTTTTACCGCTATATCTGTTCTTTTTCATTCATAACGCCGATCGCGTTCCTCAGTTTGAGTGTACGGTACTGACGCTAGCCGCAACGGTTGCAATGGCGATCGTCTGGGTGGGAATTGAAGTTGTGCTGGGGCGTTGGTTGCGCCTTCTGAATCAAGCAAGTCGTCAATTGGCTGAGCAAGGTAATTTTCGAGTTTGCATTTCAAAATTACGTTATGCTCCCTTAGAAATTAGACGATTAGCACAATCTTTTAACGAACTAGCAGATTCTCTAGAACAGCAATTTACCCAATTGCGGCAGAGCGAAGCACAGTTTCGTCAAATTGCGGAAAATTTACGCGAAGTCTTGTGGATGTCTACCCCTGGACTCACGCAGATTCTCTATGTCAATCCAGCTTACGAACAAATGTGGGGGCGGACTTGTGAAAGTTTGTACGCTCAGCCATCGTCTTTCCTAGCGGGAATTCATCCTGAAGATAGTGCCGCGTTAATTGCCGTTTTAGAGCAAAAGCCCCTGGGGACGAAGCTGTTGGAGGAGTTTAATCATGAATTTCGGATCGTCCGCCCCGATGGTTCGGTGCGTTGGGTACTCTCTCGCGCCTTTCCAATTCACGATCGCGTCGGAAAAGTTTATCGAATTGTGGGACTGGTAGAGGATATTACTCAACGCAAGCAAGCCGAAGTCAAAATCAAGCAGTGGAATGAAACTCTCGAAAAACGAGTGCGCGAGCGCACGGCTCAATTGGAGTTAGCAAACGGGGAACTAGATGCTTTTGCATATTCCGTGTCTCATGACTTACGCGCACCACTCCGCCACATTCACGGATTTGCCGATGCCTTGGCGCAGCGCTTGGAGTCTACTGAGGCGATCGCCGATCCCAAAATTGCTAGTTACATCCAGACTATTCAAGATAGCAGCATCAGGATGACACAGTTGATTGATGGTTTATTGGCTTTGTCTAGAGCCGGACGGCAACCTTTGGCGCAGGTTTCTGTAAGCGTGCGAGAATTGGTTGAGGCAGAGATCGCCTTAATTAAAAGTCAAACTCCCACAGATCGTCAGATCGAATTTATCGTTGGTGACTTGCCTACAATCGACGGCGATCCAATTTTATTACGACAAGTTTTTGCCAACCTAATTGACAATGCGGTGAAATTTAGTAGCGATCGCCAACCAGCCAGAATAGAAATTGGCACGCTGCCAGGAGATAACACCACAATTTTTGTTAAGGACAATGGGGTAGGCTTCCAGATGGAATATGCCGAGCAAATGTTTGGAGCCTTTCAGCGGCTGCACTCCCAAACAGAATTTAAAGGTACGGGTATTGGATTAGCGATCGTCCAACGCATCGTTCACCGTCATGGTGGTAAAATCTGGGCTGAGAGCGTACCCCAGCAAGGTGCTACTTTTTTGATGAAATTTAGACTTTCCTGAAGATAGTAGAGCGGAGTAGAAGTTTCGCCAGCTAGGATGTTATTCGTCCAAGCAGAGTCGCTCAAGATCGGATCTTAGGTAATCTTGACTACCACAGCAGCAGACAATAACTGAAATGCATGTTACGCTCTGGAAATCAGCAGCCACGTAGTGAAATCACTAGATTTTAAAACCTGAATCGGTGTCATTCGCCGTATTGGTTCGTACTGGATGCTATTGCCATATAAACCCCTGTCCTCGCCCTCTGCTCAGCCAATTATGCAGACTCTAGAGCATTCTCAGGTTATGCAGCGGCAAGAATTGTCAATTGCCGCGCAACTTCACCTGTTAATCGTAGAAGACGTAAAGGCAGATGTCGATTTGATGATACTTGCCCTTGAATCCGCCCAGATCGCATTTACCTACGATATCGCCAAAAGTCAGAGTGAGTGCCAGCACCTGCTGCAAACTCAAACTTACGATGCAATCTTGGCAGATTATCGGTTACCTCAGTTTACGGCATATCAGGTGTTGCAACTTTTGCAGGCATCTGGGCATGAGATTCCACTGATTCTGGTGACTGGCAGTTTGGGAGAAGAGGCAGCAGTTGATTGCATCAAAGCAGGCATGACAGATTATGTCATGAAAGAGCGGTTGTTTCGCCTACCCGTAGTATTGAAGCGATCGCTGCAAGAATTTGAACTTCGTCGCCAACAGCAGCAAGCCGCAGCCCACACTCAACTCCAAGCGCAGCAACAGGCAATTATCAATCACATCGTCCACGCCATGCGCGAAACTTTGGTACTGGATGAGGTGCTGCAAATTACAGCAGATATGCTGCACCAAGCTTTGGGTTTGAGTCGTTGCCTAATTTTTCAGCCAAATTCTCAAGCCCAAATGGGAATTTATCATATCAGCGCTGCGGCCAGAGAACGAGAACATTTGCTAGGACATGAATGCTCTCTTTACCCTTTTTATAAAGATAAACTGCTGCGGGGAGAGATGGTTATCGTTCGCGATATGGATGAGAACGTCCCTATGGCAGTTAGAGACGCTGCCGGAGAGTGTAACATTCGCGCTTTGATTATCGCCCCTTTGTTGTATCGTCAGTCGTTTCTGGGTGGAATTATCCTGCACCAATGCGATCGAGAACGACATTGGACGGAGCAAGAGATTTCTCTAGTCAGAGCAATTAGCGACCAGTGCGCGATCGCCATTCATCAAGTCCAATTATTTTCTCAAGTACAGCAGCAATTACACCGCCAGCAAACTCTCAATCAGATCAGTCAGGCACTCAATTCTATTCTCGATCCAGATTTTATTTTACAAGAAATTGTCAGACTGACTGGCGAATGTTTTGATGTCGATCGACTGTTAATCTTTTCTGTCGATACAGACTCAGTGCAAATTTTGAAAGAGTGGCGAGCGAACGATCGGATTTACTCAATGCTCAATCTCCAATTTCCCAAATCAGAATGGATCGATCTGATAGATCCTGACTCTGATTTTTACTGTCGGCGCTATTTTCACGCTCCTGACTACTCTCAATTGCCTTCTACGAGAATTAGACAGATGCAAATAGAACAAGCAAGTACTCGTTCTGTTTTGAGCGTCCCAATTTTTATTCGCGATCGCCTTTTCGGTGGTCTATCTTTACAGACTACTAACGCTTATCGCACTTTTACTCACGAAGAAATTTACTTGTTGCAACAAATTGCCGATCAAGCTGCGATCGCCCTCTATAATGCACAAAGTTACGAGCGTTTAGAAGAATTAGTCCAACAACGTACCCAAGAATTAGAAGCAGAAAAATTGGTTTCAGAAATAGCCAATCGAGCTAAGAGCGAGTTTTTAAGTAATATCAGTCACGAACTGCGGACACCTCTAACGGGCATTTTAGGCTTTTCTGGCGTATTAATGGAACAAATTTTTGGTTCGTTAAATGCCAAACAAAAACAATATGTTGAATGCATTCATACCTCTGGCAAGCATTTATTAGACCTGATCAATGACTTACTCGACCTCACTAAAATTGAAGCAGGAAAAGAAGAATTAACCCCAGAAACCTTATCTATTGAAGATATAGCACAAGCTTGTCTATCTCTTTTTCAAGAACGTTGTCGGCAGCGGGGATTAGAATTTCATTTGGCGATCGCTTCTGAGGCAATAACCTGTACTGCCGATCGACGGCGTTTGAATCAAATTCTAGTCAATCTATTATCTAACGCGCTCAAATTTACGGATACGGGTTCGATTACGTTACGCATTGAACAAACATCTCAACAAATTTTATTCTCAGTCATAGATACTGGAATTGGTATTGCGCTAGAAGATTGTGAAGCAATTTTTCAACCATTTCACCAAGTTGATAGTGGTTTGAACCGGAAGTATGAAGGTACGGGACTGGGTTTAGCCTTGTCGCGTCGCCTCGCTCAACTACACGGGGGCGATATTACCGTTCGCTCAGAATTGGGGCGTGGTAGTTGTTTTACTTTGTCTTTGCCAGGGAGTAGGGAGTAGGGAGCACAGGGAGCAGGGAGCAGGGAAGAAGGGGACAAGGGGGACAAGGGAGAATAATTACCCGTTACCTATTACCCATTACCAACAACCAACTGTCTATAACCTTACAATAGGGATGAGCCGATCGTAGATTCAGACTGATGTTACAAAAACTAGAGCAGTTAAAGGCTTTGTTTGCCCAGATGGAACGGGCGTTGATTGCCTATTCTGGGGGTGTGGATAGCACTTTAGTCGCTAAGATTGCTACTGATGTTTTGGGCGATCGCGCGATCGCGGTTACGGCTGTTTCTCCTTCTTTGTTGCCCGAAGAATTGGAAGATGCCCAAGTTCAAGCAGCACAAATCGGAATTGTCCATAGAATTATTCAAACGCATGAAATGGACAATCCAAATTACACTGCCAATCCCGTGAATCGCTGCTATTTCTGTAAAAGCGAGTTACACGATACGCTCAAACCCTTGGCAAAGGAATGGGGATATCCTTATATTGTCGATGGGGTGAATGCTGACGATTTACGCGATTATCGCCCAGGGATTCAGGCGGCGAAAGAACGCGGCGTGCGATCGCCTCTGGCAGAAATAGGAGTGACAAAAGCCGAAGTACGGCAATTATCGCAACAATTGGGCTTGTCTTGGTGGGATAAACCAGCCCAACCCTGTCTCAGTTCCCGCTTTCCCTATGGCGAAGAGATTACTGTATCTAAGCTACAGCGGGTAGGCAGGGCAGAAATATATCTACGCAAGTTGGGATGGCAAAATTTAAGGGTGCGATCGGAGGGAGATACGGCAAGAATTGAGTTAATGCCCGATCTGATTAAAGATTTTGTCGCCCAGACAGATTTGGTGGCGCTGACTGCGGCATTTCAAAGTTATGGTTTTGTCTACGTCACGCTCGATCTAGAAGGTTATCGGAGTGGAAAGCTCAATCAAGTTTTGTCCGCGCCGATTGCTTCGAGGTAGATATTTCTTAACTTTGCCGCGTAGCGATCGATGGAATGATGCTCGATAATTCTAGATATCGAGTTCTGAGATTTCTCTAGGATTATCGCGCGATTAGCAAATATTTCATGTACTGCTTGCTCGATTCCTTCACGAATTAATTTACTGATGGTGTCTCTATCTTCTTTTGTCGTGTAAATTGCTTCTCCTAAACTATTTTTAGGAACCTCGATCGTCCATCCTACATGATTATTATTGATTTCGGCTAAAGCTCTGACGTTAGTTGTAATCACAGGACACCCTGCTGCTTGAAATTCCAAAACAGAGTAGCCATACGTATCAGCGTAAGTTGGTAATAAACCGATATGCGCCTTTTTCATCAATTCAATAACTTCGTGATTGGGTAATTGGGGAAAATAATTAATCCAGTCAGATTGCTGGAGCAAATGCTTTACTTGTTCAACATCAGCAAGCGTCTCTTTAGTAGCATAATTATCAATATTAAGAGAGCTAATAACTGTTAACTCAAGATTGTATTTATATCGATCTTTTAAAGCTTTTAATGTCTGAATAATTTCTTGCCCTCCTTTGCGAAAGAAAGAAGAACCAACAAATATAAATTTTATCGTTTCATCCAGGCTCAAATTTTTATCTGCATATTTAGAAACAAACACCCTTTGTGGCGGATTCATAACTATCAGTTTGCTTTCTATGCTTTCTTGATATTCAGAAAATTCCTTTAGCAGCCTTCTTTGCATATTCGCATTGCAATCAGACATAGCGATAATTTGCCGACAAGCATCGCGAGAAATTGCTTGAAAAGCTTTATGTATTTTGGCTTCAGTTTTCAGAGCAGAAAAATCGAGTTCTAAGTCGCGATCGCTCGGACATGAAAGCAAGCAATTCAATCTCGGTAAAAATGTTTCAAATGTCGTAATCCAGGGAGTAGAACCATAACTGATTGTATTGAAAAAATGTAAAAGGCTAACTCGATTCAAATCGAAATCGTAAAATTGATTGTAAGAGTCAATTATAGAAAATATCTCTCGGTTAGCAAGCTGATTTAACTGGCTTGCAATCCTCTGTTTCATTAGAAAAAAATCGCGAACTTTTTTGTATTTAGTATCGGGAACTATGTCGATAATATTTCTTTTCTCTGGATAGGCATCGAATTTATAACCAATCAGCACAATAGGCTTCTCCTCGATTAATGCTTCAGTTAGGTTAACTAGCGATCGCCAAAGGTTGAGTTGATTTCACGATTTGCATTCCAGCATCAGCAAACCTTTGAAAAGCTGCATTTGCTTGTTCGGTATAGTCAACTACACCAGGTACGACAACAGCAGAAGTACAGTCTTCTAACAGATAAACTTTCCGAACCAAACTCGGATCGACTTGCTGAATTTCAGTTAATAAATCATCTACAGTCCAAGCCACACAATGGCTTTTAGCTTGCCCTGCAATAATAACAGCATCAAATTCTAATAGTTGTTGAATTAACCGAGAATTCTTTTGAGCAATTGGTTTGCCGTCTGCACCGTCAAGAACTTCGGGACGCAAGACGGAATAGTTTTCTGTTAATGGATTATTCCCTTTAATTTCAAATTGAGTTTGACTATCGCGGGCAATACAATGGAAAAATACCGCTTCTTCTACCGCAGAAACTAAAGCATGACCGATGCCACCTAACATGGCATGATAAGACCAAACTGTGAGGGGATATTTGCCATGCTGACTCAGTTGATTGACGTAATGTAAAGCGTGTTTTTGGAGCGTACTATAGTCCAATTTTAAACTATACGCTACAGCAGGATTAACTTGCCAAATCCCTTGTTCGATATCTATAGGCGTAATATTTGTTGCAGATGGTGTTGGATGTTCTCCATCTTGGTTAATCCAAAAGATTGGATGAAAAATCTGTATTGCCGTGTGCGTATCTAGTGTCGGTACGATCGCGCTAATAACTCCTAAATTACGATAAATAAATTCACATAGTCTCCGATTATCTTCGACTGCCCCAGTACCGGATTGTCCACCCACAAATAATTCAAAACTGGGAATGCAAAAAGTATTTTGTACGTCAATTAGTAGCAAACACACTTGAGTTTTATCTGCTGATGCTGGTTGGATTTGATATTTTTTTGTCCACTCTCGCGCTGCTGCTTCCCGTTGTTGGTAAGGGACGCGCCAGACTTGGCCAACTTTCTCTGGTGCAAAGTGAGAGGGAATTGGTAACTGGGTGGTTGTACTCATGGGGTTTTGTTCTTTGGACGAATTGCAGTTAGACGAATAGAATTTGCGCCTACACAGGCAAAACCCGCCTGCGCGGGTTCAAACCGTTAGCCTCATGCGCTATTTTTATTATGGTATTATTTACCATTATTATAATCAATTACATCTTTGAGTGCTACAAAATTATCATCCGCATAGCCCACGAAGAGATTGAACCCAGATCCGCAAATAAATTTGGATCTGGGTTCAAAATTATCCTCTACAAGTTTGCGATTGTAGGAGCTATACGGTTACTGAGAGCAATTGTTGCCATACAACCCTAACTAGCACGGCGATCGGATTGTGGATGAATTGATGTAATATTTTGCGGCTGCTCTGCTGAATCTTGATGCCTATGTAAAATGTGTTTGATAACTTTTTCTGTCTTATAAACTTCATCTTCAGCTTGAAGCTTTTTCTTGGCGCTATGCGACAAATTAGTAAAAATTGCCAAGGCAACAGTTACCATAGATATTGCTGCACCATAGGATAACAAATTGCTATCATTATGTACCACTGCCACAAGAAACTGAACCGCTATCACAGCTATTACTGACTTAATTAGCTTTTCTTTGAGATCGTCTAGATTGCGAATTAACAACCAATTTGGAAGTTTTAAACCACCAATAAATAGCTCGTACAAGCCTAGACCGCAGATCAAAATTACAGTAGCTAAAAGCATGATATCTACTATCTCAATAAAGCTAATAGCAGTTTTGAAAAGAGTGACTTTGGGGACTTTTCCAACCGTGATGGTTTTACTCAAAAGTTCAAGAATAATAAACAAGGTTTGTTTCGCGCTATAGATCATCAACACCAATGCCGCTAAGACATTAGATAAGGCAGGCAGAAACATGATATATCTTGCAGAAGCTAGTAGCTGACGCATGAAGAAATCTCCTCGATCGTTTTATGAAAAATACAAAGTTTTTGATTTTTCTCGGTCAAATGCAATTTGAAGTTCTACAGGTGTAATCAGTCCTAACTTGTAGTGCAACTGAGCTAGTGGCAAGTCTCAAAATCTCACAGCGCAATCCTGTATTCAAACGCTATCCGCCTGCTATGAAACACCCCCTTTCTAGCTCTTGATGTCAGAACAATTTCATCGACAGAGCCTCTATCACCACTAAAAAGTATCTAGATGTATATAGCGGATCTAAACCAATTGTGAAAATATCGTCCATCTGTCTGTAACCTGCTAATTGTGCTTTCAAAAATGACAAATGACAAATGACAATCCTCACTCGTTGGTTCGCAACTCAAATAGACACGCTATACAATCAAAGGTTCTTTACACTGGTTCTAGATTAAATCTAAGTAGGTGACAAACTTGGGGTAAAAAAGTGACGAGTTTGTCAGCGATAAAAAATTCGTTGATAATCGTTCAATAGATTCATCATGCCTATAGAGACGAAAACGAGCATCAGAAGGGTGACAGGTTCCCTTCTCCAGCTACACGATTGACGAAGAATTCATAGATTAAAATTTTTCGCTCTATCGTTCGATCCCTGCTTTAATTTTTGCTGACTCAGAGCGATCGCCTGATGGCGATAAATTACCAGAACGACTAAATAACCGAAAATAGAGCGAAACAAAAAATTCTTTTAACGGAAATAAGATGTAAGTCAAAGGGTTGATTGTCACGATAATATTACGAACATCGCGCTGAGCTAGGGCAATAATTTGTTTCGCGACGCGATCGCTATTCATGACTCCAATTGGATTTAAATTACTTTTGAATGGTCCCAAAATCAACTTGCGGATGACACAAGGAGCGTCTAACCGCCGTAAAGTAATTAAATCGCCTAAAGTCCGCTTGGAAAGCTCGTATAAGGGGCTAACAGCAGGACTAACTTCGGCTTCCGATGTGTTTACCCATACTTCTTTTGTGGCAATATCTTCGTTAGTACGGACTGTGGCGAGAAACATTTCCATCAGTCGCCAAGAGGAGAAAGTGTTAACCTCATAAGATTTGGCGATCGCATTTGGCGTTCTTTCGCCATGCACGTTAATGCCATGATTGAGGATTAAAATATCAACTTTTTCTAACAACTGGGATAATTCGGCTTCTTGCCCTACCTGCCACGATACCGTTTTCACTGCTAGGGTTTTACCGTCAACGCTTAGCGTCACGGGTTCGGATTGAGAACTCAGGGCAATGACTTTTGCCCCCGCCTGGTGGAGGTGTAATAATAGCGATCGCCCCAACGTTCCCGACGCACCAGTTACTGCAATTGTTTTTCCTTTCAGTGCCAATGCTGTACCCATAAGCTTATCCACCAAAGTAAAAGTACCGCAAAAATAGGCATCGTCATCATCAAAGTGATGTCGCCAGTGATAGGTACGATTTACAAACCAGCGTGCGGGAGGAGAAGTAAACGCACCAGGCATATGAGTTAAATCTGTAGCTTCCCTTGCCCATTCGCTACCGCTACCACGGGCGATACAACTCACTAAAAACATCATTGTATAGGCAGTTCCCGCCAAGGCTGCCCACTGATAGGCAGGCGATCGCCAGTAGCAGAGATACCACGCACCGAAGGAAAGTAGCAGCATGACTAAGCATTCCGGCAAGTCATTATGCCACTGTGCTTTGCAATAAATGTCGGCACTCGCAAAAGTCAAATCTCGGCGAAAGACGCGATGATGCCAGACGTGCTGCCGATATAAAAATGGCACTCGATGCGATAAGACGTGGTACGCATCCCGCACGAGTTCTACCCAGAGGACAGATCCAACTATCCATGCCGTGCATGTCACAGTGGCAGCGAAAACGGACATCATAAATCTTTCAAACCCCTCACACTTGAGACTACAGCTCGTTTCGATTTTGCGACACCGATCTCCTCAACCCCCCTTTATTAAGGGGGGCAAAGATTCGCGAAACGGCATTGGCGCTTGAAGGCGCTCATAGGATTAGTTTAGACTAATAGCTCCAACTAGCTACAGGCAGGTGCGATATTAGATGCGGCTTTATTCATTCTGGATGTCTGGTATCGGTGATGCAGAAAGGGGCAAATTCGGAATTGCTAAAGCCAATTGATAGATTTCCTGGCGCGATAGAGAAGTCGCCTTTGCCAACTGACGGCTAGCCTGCGATCGCGATACTCCGGCTAAAATCAATTTTTGCAATTCTGCCTGAATTTCTGCTTCCGATAGCTGGGGTTTTACCCATTCCATGCCTGCTACAACTAGGGTGTATTCTCCTTGTGGTTCTTTTTGTTGATAATGGGCGATCGCCTCCTCAATCTTGCCCCGCCAAAACTCTTCGTGTAATTTCGTCAGTTCTCGCGCTAGCACGATTTGTCTTTCTGCCCCAAATCCCGTGGCTAAATCTTGTAAAGTTTGACGCAAACGATGCGGAGCTTCGTATAAAATTATCGTGCGGGATTCTGTCTGCAAAAACTCTAGGCGATCGCGTCTGGGTTTGCCTTTAGCTGGCAAAAAACCCTCAAACACAAACCGATCCGTAGGTAAACCCGCAGCACTCAAAGCCGTAATTACAGCACTCGCACCAGGAATCGGGACAACTGTTATCTCTGCCTCGACGCAAGCTTGAACTAACTCATACCCAGGATCGGAAATTCCCGGCATTCCGGCATCTGTCACTAAAGCGATCGCTTTACCTGTTTGTAACCGATCGATAATTTCGGGAATGCGGCTGTTACGGTTGTGTTCGTGATAACTCAGTTGTGGTGTTTTAATTTGAAAATGGTGCAATAACTTCCCAGTGTGGCGAGTATCCTCCGCCGCGATCGCATCTACCGACTGCAAGATCCGCACTGCCCGAAAGCTGATATCTTCTAAATTACCAATTGGCGTTCCAACTACGTATAGCGTCCCTGGTTTTGGTTCCATTTCTTTGAGCAAGTAAGGGGTAGGGAGCAACTATCAATTCACAATTCACAATTAAAACACGCACCACGCACCACGACGCAGCTTTATTGCGGAGGACACCTCTGCAACTGCTGGCTTCACCACGCACCACTCTTTACTGATAACTGATAAATGACAGAAACTAAAGACCAACAACATCCCTTGTACAGACGCGATCGCGCGATCGTCGATCGCCTGCAAACCGATCCCGTCAGCGATTACAATTTGGCAGAGCTAGCACGACTGCGAATTCGTTATCGCGGCTTCCCTGGAGCTAGAGACATCCAATCAGACCTAGACGCAGTCATGCAGAAATGGAATTTAACGGAAGATACCTTATACGAAAAAACCCGTCAAATTCATGCTATTACCTCCATCTACCAAAATGCAGTTAGAGACGAAGAAGATTGGAGCTGATTAGCCTTGACTTTACTTGTCCTGTTTTACACTTTCCTTGAGTTTCAGCAACCATTGGGGAGTCTCTGTTCTAGGGGTGAGGAGTGAGTGGTTAGTGGCTAGTGGCTGGTGACTAGAATTGCTGCCTTGTCTCTCTTGTCCCCAACTCCCTACTCCCGACTCCCGTACGGGCGGGTTTGGAAACCCGTCCCTACCGACCGCAATTCCCCCTTGTCTCTCCTGTGCTGCAACTGCCACAGAATCAAGCGTATTAGCGACTTGAACTTGCTGTTCTACCTGCTGTGTAGAAGAAACTAAACCACTCAAGCCTTCGATGAGTTGGCGAATGCTGTCCCGAAATGAAGGATCTCCCGTGAGTTCGTCCAAGTCGGAGGTAATTTTCTGGGCGTTTTGAAATGTTACCCGCGCAGAATCTAAGGTTTGTTGTAGTGCCAAGACATTACTAGGACTATTTAGCGCTTTAGAAGCATCGCGTAAATTAGTTGAAGCTTCAGTAGCATTGGCTGTGAGGGTTTCTAAATTTTCTATAAGCTGTCCTTGGGTAACGCGGTTAACTGTGGGTGTGAGAGTTTCGACGCTAGAACGGAGTTGTTTGCTTGTTTGGGTGAGATTGTCTAAAGTAGCGACGAGGGAAGTGCGATTTTCAGTGACGAGACGATTAAGATTAGCAATTAAATCGTTTGCTTGCTCTGCTGTCAATCGAACTTGGTTGGCTGTGGCTCCAAATTGACTGGCGGTTTTATTTGTCGTGGCTGTAATTCGATCGGCTGTAACTGCAAGGTTGTCTAGCTGCTGTCGTGTCGATTTGGTTAATGTCGTAAGTTCGCGCGTCAGTCGAGACACATCGGCGGCAACGATTGAAGTGTTTTCGATCGCCGCATTAATATTTTCATAGAGTTCTTGATTGCTGTAGACGCTAGCAAAGCGGGTAGTAAAGCGAATTAATTCGTCAGTGCTAACGCCAATTTCACCAGTGAGACGGGAACCATTGCAGACAATCAAAGCGCGATCGCATTTGGGATCGAGCGCTCTAGCGGTCACTTGTTCTGTTGGAACTTCTCTTTGAGGCGTAATATCGACGCTCACTTCACCCAAAAACCCCGACTGGTTAGCTTCGATAATCGCATCGCGGGCAATCACAACATTGGCTGGAGAAATTTCAACAGTTACTTCCACGCCATTAACTTGCGGACGAATGCTGGCAATCCTACCGATTGTTACCCCTCGATATCTTACAGCTGCTCCTTCTAGTAAACCGTTGACTCTGGGAAATTCAACTGTAAAGCTGTAGCTTCTCTCACCCACAGTTAAACCTCTAATCCATAGAAAGATGGCAATAAATATTCCCATTCCTAGCAATAACAATAAACCCACCGAACCTTCTCTAACTGCACGCGATCGCATCGTTTTCTCCTCGATTCACTGACTCAGGCGCACTGTATTGCACCCCTACTAACCAATTACCTGAATTGGTCCTTCTACTTTGCCACTGAAAAACTGTCGCACCATTGGATGATCTGTCTTGTTGATATCGTCCACCGTTCCCTCCCACTGCAATTTACCTTGATAGAGAAAAATAATGCGATCGGCTGTACGGCGGATGGTACTGTCTTGATGGGTAACGATCGCGTAAGTGTTACAAACTCCTGCCAAGCATTGCAACTCACGAATTAAATCTTCAATTACAGTCGAAGCAATTGGATCGAGTCCCGCCGTCGGTTCGTCATAAAGTAAAACTTCCGATCGATCTTTGGGGTTGTCGGGGTTAGAAATAATCGCGCGGGCAAAACTCACCCGCTTGCGCATTCCACCCGATAACTCTGCCGGATAGCGATCGCCAATTCCTGGTAAACCCACCATCTCTAAGCTGCGGTTGACTAATTCTCGAATCCGCTGGCGCGATAGTCGGCTGTGTTGGTATAAGAAAAAGCCGACATTTTCTTCTACCGTCAACGAGTCAAATAAAGCTGCTTGTTGAAACACCATCCCAATTCCGATTGGGTCTGCCTTATCTTCAATTAAGCCTTCTCGCATCTGTCCTTTGACGTAAATTTCTCCCTCATCAGGAGTTAGTAATCCCGCCAACAACCGGAGAATCGTCGATTTTCCCGTACCGGAAGGACCGATGATGGCTAAAGCTTCTCCCTTATAGATCGTCAGATCGACTCGATCTAAAACCAGGTTGCTACCAAATGATTTACTTACACCTTTGAGTTCGATTATTGGCTCAGCCATCAGCAGATTGTGAAGTTATAGCGGCTAGTTTCACTGTTCGGTTGTACTTCCACAGTTTAGTCCATTACCTCACTCGTAGCAGTTTTAGCATTTTGCTATTCTTCGATCTATTTTGGCTTATTTTAATTAAACCCTTGATGACAATCCAAGTGTACCCGCCTATTTGTCTAGGCGATCGCGGTCTTTGTTATAACATTTTGCAACTGAAGTAGCAGGAGAGCTTTGCCATATCTCTATTTGTAAACTTTTGTTAATAAGACTCTCAGCATACTAAGCAATTTTGCTTAACTTTTAATATTTTGAATATTTTCTTTTTCAATATTCTCTAATATGCTCTTCGCTTGTTCTAGTAAAAATACACTACGCTTGAGTGCAAAAATTCCTGATTGTAATCCTGATTCCGCGGTAAATTCAATTATTGGTTTAGCAGTAATTACAACTCCTGATACTCCTGCGATCGCTCCATAAAGTAAGGGATTACCAAAAAATTCTACAGGGATACCTAACACATAAATAATAGTAATAACAAGAGTCATTGTGAAGATTGGCAAAAGCTTAAAATCGTTCTTAGCTTTTTCTTGTCTTGCTTCTAGTAAATTGTTAATTTCTGCTAATGCATATTTAAGAGTTAACTGACTGACATCTTTACAAAGTTTATCAATCAGCTCAATATCATTTAAACTTCTATGTTCGCTTTCATCTAAAGTTTTAAAAAACTGTTCTTTCTTCATCTTGTCTTGCCTTTTTATAGATTTAACTATTCGGATGCCTTTTGGTATCCAAAATAGTAGTAAAGTAACTGAAAAAAGACAAATATAGAATAAAACATATGCTCCTTTTTTTTTATAAAAACTGTTATTTACCGTTATGTAACTCATATGATTTAATACGACATTAATTCGCATAGATACTAAGAAAAAACCAATTAGAGATAACTTCTCCCAAATAGTAGGTATCCACGCTCGAAACTGGTCTAAAACTGCAAACCACCATTTTTTCTGGTTTTACTTTCAAGTATTGCTATAATGTGATAATCCTCTTTCAGAATTTCATATACTTTTGGTAGTTCCAAATTAATTTGGTTTATTTCAGAAATTAAGCTTTCGTTATTGTCCATAAACTTATACCTCATTAGAAATTTCAGAATATTATTTGCTTAATAGTGATAATAGACAATCAACTAAAACTATAAATCTATCAATAATAAATAACTCTATTTCAGTAGAATGTTTACAAAAGTAAATTTCTCGATGCCCTTCTTTGCGTCTTTGCGTCTTTGCGCGACATAAAAAAATACCCCTGTAAAACGTCTAATATCAAGTTGTCTCAACAAGAAAAATTAACAAATGAGCGATCGCGACGTAGATGTCATTGTCATTGGTAGCGGTATAGGTGGCTTGACTACCGCTGCTTTATTATCTCGTTATGGCAAAAGAGTCACAGTCTGTGAAAGTCATACCATAGCTGGGGGTGCAGCCCATAGTTTTTCTCGCCAGGGATTTCATTTCGATTCCGGTCCCTCCTTCTACTGCGGTTTAAACGACTCCCACAGCCGCAACCCCCTGCGTCAAGTCTTGAATGTTTTAGAAGAAACTCTCCCAGCCATACCTTACGATCCTTTGGGACATTACCATTTTCCTGAAGGAACTTTACCTGTTTACAGCCAACAGGAACGCTATCTAGAAGCAGTAAGGCAATTTACCCCTCAAGGATCGAAAGAATTAGAGCGATTTATTCAGCGCTTGCTACCCTTGTACGACACTTTACAGGGCATTCCCACAATATTATTACGGGCTGATTGGCAACTGATACCCGTTCTGATGGGGCGTTGCTTGCCCTCATTAGTCAAAATGTTACCCCATTTGGGTTTAGTCCAAAGTTCCGTGGGACAAGTCATGGATCGGGAAGTGAGCGATCGCTGGGTGAGGCGACTGATTGACTTAGAATGTTTCCTACTATCGGGTTTAAAAGCACATGGAACGATCGCCCCAGAAGTTGCTTTTATGTTAGGCGAACGCTCTCGTGCTGGGGTAGAGTATCCAATTGGGGGTAGTGGGGCGATCGTCGATGCTTTAGTACGCGGGTTGAAACGTTGGGGTGGCGAGTTGCGCTTGGGCTGTCATGTCGAGCAAATTTTAGTAGAATCTGGCAGAGTTACGGGCGTGCGCTTGCGAAAGGGAGAAATCCTTCATGCACCAATTGTTATCTCCAACGCTTCCATTTGGGATACTTACGGCAAATTATTACAGCCAGAAGATTTACCCGCATCCTACAGACAGACAGCGTTAGCTACGCCAGCTGTAGATAGTTTCATGCACCTGCATTTGGGTATTAAAGCCGAGGGGTTGGACAATTTAACCGGACATCATGTTGTCGTACACGATGCAGAACGCGACATTACAACTCCTGGTAACACCTGCATGATCTCCATTCCCTCAGTGTGGGATGCTTCTCTTGCACCCCCGGGACATCATGTAGTTCACGCCTATACTTTAGAACCGCACGAAGATTGGCAGCGAGATAATCGTTACCAAGAACGGAAAAAAGAGCGATCGCAATCTTTATATCGTGCTTTAGAACGAGTTATTCCAGATATTAGACAAAGAATTGTCTTAGAACTGATCGGTACGCCGTTAACTCACGCGCATTATTTACGACGTTACCAGGGAACTTATGGAGCGGCGATCGCGGCTGGTAAGGGTATGTTTCCCAGTACTCACACTCCGATTTCGGGATTATATCGCGTTGGTGATAGTACCACGCCTGGAATTGGCGTGCCAGCTGTTGCCGCTTCAGGAATTTTGTGTGCCAATACTCTAGTTCAACCGCAGCAGATAGCAGAATTGCTGAATATTCAGTAACTAAAAATACCGCGATCGCGGACGGTTACAAAACTCATTTTTATGCAAAGTAGTAGTTACAAAACTCATTATTATTACAAATCGAACTGTCATCGTAAATACACTCTTTGGCTGTTATTCGCCATATTTTGAGTCATGTCGCAAAAATTACGCTGCATTCAGTATCTACTCCCGCTCATATAGTTTTGCAGTGCAAATGATGTATAAACTACATCTTTTTGCCATTTTTTGTGCAGCCAAATAATTGAGGATTGGACGTGAGAAGAAGAGACTTTATCACGAGGATTGCTGCGTCTGCTGGTACGACCTATGCAGTCATGCAAGCTTTGGATTTGATCGAAAAACCAGCAATAGCACAAAAATCACCGTTTCAACTTCAGCGTCGAGGAGGTAGTAAAAGTATTATCATTCTCGGTGCTGGTTTGGGTGGCATGACGTGTGCTTATGAATTGAGCAAAGTCGGCTACCAATGCAAAATTTTAGAAGCCAGAGAACGTTCAGGGGGTCGTTGCTGGACAGTTCGCACAGGAGATAAATTCACCGATACTCTAGGTCAGACACAGACCATTGGATTCGATCGCGGACAATATTTTAACCCCGGTCCCGCTCGGATTCCCTACCATCACGTCACGATTGACTATTGCAAAGAACTGGGTGTTCCGTTAGAAGTCATAGTCAACCTCAGCCGCCAGCAATATATTTACCGTGAAAACGCAGGATCGCTATCCGGTCGCAAGGTTCATTTTCGCGAGGCGATCGCCGATATGCGGGGATACATTTCCGAACTCTTAGCGAAGGCAATTAGTAAAGATGCAGTTGATGCACCTCTAACTGTGGAAGATAAGGAGAAAATGATTGAATTTCTCCGTACCTACGGCGGCTTAAACCCAGATTTATTTTACAAAGGTTCCAGCCGACGCGGTTACTCCACATATCAAGGAGCGGGCGATGCGCCTGGAGTCGTTAACGACCCTTACGACTTGAGTGCGCTGTTGGAATTGGGATTTGCTGGGAACGAAGCTGCTGAATTTGGCTTCAACCAGCAAATGACCATGTTTGAACCTATAGGAGGAATGGATGCGATCGCCAAAGCTTTTGAAAAGCAAGTGGGACGATTCACTACTTATGGTGCAGTGGTGACAGAAATTCGCAAGACTCCCGATGGTGTGCAAATTTTGTACAAAGATAAATCGGGTAATGTCAAGCAAGAAACAGCCGACTACTGCATCTGTAATATTCCTCTATCAGTACTGAAAGATATTCCCTCTGATTTCGCTCCCGACATGAAAGAAGCGATCGCCAGCGTGGAATATGCCGTCACGGGTAAAAGTGCGTTACAGTTCAACCGTCGTTTCTGGGAAGATGACGAAGATATCTTCGGTGGTATCACTCAAACTGACCAAGACATCACTCAGATCTGGTATCCCTCAACAGGTTATCTGTCTCAAAAAGGCGTAGTTTTGGGCTACTACAACTTTGGTTCAACAGCCGAGACAGTCGGAACTCTCGCCCCCGCAGACCGCGTAGCTTTAGCATTGGAACAAGGGAGTAAAATTCACCCGCAATATAACAACCACTTTGAGAATGGCTTTTCGCTGTTCTGGTCAACAGTGCCTTATAGCAAAGGTGGATGGGCAGAATACACTACTAATGTCAGAACAACATACTATCCACGACTGAATCAACCAGATGGCAACATCTATTTGTGCGGCGAACATCTCAGTTATCTCACAGGTTGGATGGCTGGTGCTTTTGAATCTGCTCGTCTCGTCTCTACACAGATTGTGGCTCTATGAGTGTCATTGGTCATTGGTGCGCAATCGGGATTTTATTGACATTCTCCTATCTCCCGTACAGGCGGGTTTTGAAGGTAGATTTCTTGCTGTCGGCATGAATTTTTGGCTAAACCCGCCCCTCAGAAACTCCCGTACAGGCGGGTTTTGAAGGTAGATTTCTTGCTGTCGGCATGAATTTTTGGCTAAACCCGCCCCTACGAATGCTTGACTTTTGATTTTCGATCGTTACCCAAAAATCACCCAAAAATTAACTATGAAACGCTTCATCAATCAATTTCAACTTGGAAAGGTTAGTGTTTGGTTTTTAGCAATTGTTTGTGCTAGCTTAATTGGTCTGCAAATATTTGGGATTCATCTTCAAGCTGTAGCCAAACCAACTTCACCAGAAAAAGTCGTTTTTTACGGTTCGCCAACCTCTTCAATTGCTTCAGCCGTCGCCGTACCGGAAGACCAAGCTTACTATTGGACGAGTGGCACAGTCCCACCAGTCATTAATCCCGATGCTCCACTGCGGACGCGCGATCGCTATGGCGATACGAAAACTCAGGCGATCGGTATTCTAGAACGAATTCAAGCTTTGTTGGCAGATGTGAACCTGTCATTATCTGATGTGGTCTATCTGCGCGTTTATCTGGTGGCAGATCCCGCAATGGACAATCAAGTCGATTACCAGGGTTGGTTTGACGCTTACGCTCAATTTTTCAACAATCCAGAAAATCCAGTCAAAACAGCTCGTTCTACCCTGGCTGTGGCTGGTTTGGTCGATCCTGGTTGGTTAATTGAAATTGAAGCCGTCGCCGTTTATCCCAAACGTTAAGAATTAGGGAGCGCGGAATTCGGAATTCGGAATTAAAAATCTTGCGTGCATCTATACAATTGGGGAGCAATTAAGCGGTAGAGTAACTCAAGTAGCGTTAAAGCGAATTTGTATACATCAGGCTGTAGCTATGAGTCATAGCAGAACTTTGGGTACGGTATTTATTTTAGGTAGTTGGGCGATCGCAATCTCTCCCGTAACAGCCAATCCAGTAGAGGTTGTAGACTTTACACGCAATTCCCAGACCCTAGAAAGTACTCAGTCCAAACAGGTTGATTTTACCGTCAACATCACTCGTCCCCAATCTTTTGCCGAGCTAATCCAACAAGCGGAAATCATCGCCGCAAACTTGACCCGACTAGGATTTCAAGAAAACTCCAAGTTGCGCGAAATGTCCGTCCGCATTTTTGGCGAACGTAACGGACAAGAAGCACCTCTATTATTTGCCAAAGTTTCTCGCTTTGATTGGCAAAAGCAACCTCAAATTCAAAACTGGAGCCAATATTTTACGAGTTCTGGGGTATTGCTTGGTCTAATAGAAGCCGAACAGCAGCCCTCTTCTCCTACGCCTAACGCGCCGACTTTCCGTCCCTCAACTCCCCCAACCTCCTCTACTCCTTCAATCTCCACCCCTCCAGTTCCCATTCCTACCCCGCCTACGGTAAGACCATCAAGCAACACATCTCCACCTGCTAATAGTTTACCTCCAGTTAATTCGCGCCCAAGTGGAGCCAGCCTAGAAGAAGAAGATCCCGGTTACAGGTAAATTAGTTATCAGTGGCTAGTGGCTAGTGGCTAGTTGTACTGATAAACGTTCACTGTCCCAGTTTAATTTCCCCTGCTTTATCTGCACTAGCAAGAGTTTTACCATCAGGACTTATAGCTACTGCATAAACATCTTCATCGTGTTTGCTTAAAGTATTGAGCAGCTCGCCCGATCGCGGATTCCATAATTTGATGGAATGGTCTTCTGCACCGCTAATTAGTACTTGTCCGTCCGCTCGAAAAGCCAGAGAATTAATGTGGTCTGAATGCCCTTTCAAAGTATATAATAAATCTCCAGTTTGTAAATTCCACAGCCTAATTGTGTTGTCATTTCCACCACTGGCAACTATATTTCCATCGGGACTCATGGCGATCGCAATGACTCGACTAGTATGCCCTTGTAGCGTGCTGAGTAATTGTCCCGTGTTTAAATTCCAAACTCTGACTAAATTGTCTGCACCACCACTTACAATCGTGTAACCATTGGGACTAATTGCTACGGCACGAACTGCACTTGTATGTCCGCTCAAAGTTCGCAGTAAAACTCCCGTACTTAAATCCCAAACTTTAATCGTGCGATCGCTACTACCGCTGACAATATGTTTGTCATCGGGACTCACAGCCACAGCACGAACTGCATCTGTATGTCCCCGCAAGGTACGGATCGGTTCCCCGGTTTGCAAATTCCAAACTTTAATCGTGCGATCGCTACTACCGCTAACTAATTTATCTCCGCCAGGATCGATCGCCACCGACCAAATTGCGCCTGCATGAGCATCAAGAATTGTCCGAATTAATTCTCCAGTTTTTAAACTCCACAACTTAATTGCGCGATCGTTACCACAGCTAGCTAAAATTTGACTGTCAGGACTAAAAGCCAGCGACCAAACAGTATTAACATGTTCGAGTACCGTCGGTACTTGGTGATTATATGTCGTGTCTGCGGCAATAGTTTCGCTCATGGATAGCTGGCGCAAATCTTGCCAGCGAGTTGCACCATAAGCTATCCCTAATACTGCCAAAACTGTCAGTGTAACTGCTCCCAACCAAGATTTTGGTTGGCGTTGAACGAGATCGTCTTCTACCGTTTTTTCCTGCATTTCGCTAGTTAAAACTGCTACCGTACTCTGACGGTCTGCTTCCCAATCTGTACCGCGATCGTCTGTACCTTTACTATGAGCTACGATCGCTGTATTGAGCGTTGCATTTTCCAACCACCAAAGTGCTGTTCTTCTAATGGTTGCTTTAGCTAAATAAATCTGCTGCGGATCGTCAAATGCGTGTATATTTGGTGCTAAATTTGTCGAGTTTTCTTCTAGTCTTCTCCTAATATACTGATGCATTTCTGCTACAGAAATTATGCGATCGCGATCTAAATCTGCTGCGCCAGTTTCAATTCCTTCTACTAAGTAATGAGTATATGTTGAGAGTTCAAATCCCTTATGAGAACATTCTGTTGCTGTATTTCCAGCTGTCAATATTACCCTACCTATTCCTCCTAACTGCTGTTGGAGGTTGCCCATCATGGGATTTTGCGTCCATTCATCTACAACAATAGAATTGTCAGCGCAACAATCGAGAATGACAACCTGTTGTTCTGCCGGACTGTCATTCATGATATTTTTAATTAGATGGGATGGGATTGCAGTTGGTGCAACCAGTTCTCCGTTTGGATTTTTACAAGTTAAGCGAGTGGGAAAGTAAAATCTGCCATAGCGATCGCTGACGTAATGACCGGAGAAATATAACAATACTAAGTCATCCGGCTGGCGTGTCTGGGCGTTAAATAAAGTCGCGATCGCTAATTGTATTGTCAGCGGATCGGGATTTTTGAGGATTTCTACCTCTGTAAAACCACCCATTTCTGGATGCTGTAAGACCCGTTGCATTGCTACCAAGTCCTTTCCGACCCCAGGTAGCCAGTTAAAACCAGGTCCGTAATCGCTTACGCCGATCAGCAATGCCACTCTAGCCATTGGTGACTTCCTCCCTGATGTCCTGTAGATGCGTCGCCACCAGTCCCTACACGAATTCCAAGTGTTTTTTCATACAAGCCCATGAAAGCTTGATGCTACCTCTATAATTTTAAAGATAAAGTAAAGCAATTATTATTCAACAGCAAAAATATAGTTTGTTATGTCATCCTCGAAGTCAGGCTTTTTGGTATCTTTTAATACTCGACTGGACAACCGAGTACTAAATTCAGGTTTTTCATACTATCTCTAGAGGAAGATTGATGTTTGTATAATTAATTACTGAATATTAGAAAGCCGATACTCGCCTTCTTTGAATTTATTCACAACATTGAGAATCAATATTTTGAAAACGATCGCGTTCATTTTTGTACATTCATGCACGAGATGACGCTAAAAATCGATTAGCTGCCTGTTGATTCTGTAAAACTGATGGTATAAAAAAAGACAATACAAAGTTACATATTCAGTAAAAATGCTGATAAGTCTGTAGCTTTGAGTCGTTAAAGATTTGGCAAAAATGCGCGATCGCAGAGTGGAGATTTGATGAAGATTACAATAAATTTTCGTTTGATAGTGGCGATAACTTCGTTCAGCTTCGCTAACGCGATTCAGTGGTACGGTGAGATTTCCAGTAGAATACGAACAAAATCTTAAATGAGCTTATCGTTCTTCTACTTTGGTCGATCTACTCCTAAAGGATGAAATGTAGCGATCTTTGCTTTTCCGTAGATAGCTTCACCACGCAACCGCTTGATTCCCGAAACAGTCAAACTTCAGTATGTATAAAACTGCCGCTCAGTTACCCGCACGACTGGACTATTATTACCATCAGATTAAAACCATTATTTTATCTCGGCAAAATCCGATTTCTGGCTTGCTACCTGCCAGTACTGCCATCACTGCCCACGGAGATTATACCGATGCCTGGGTACGAGATAACGTCTACAGTATTTTAGCGGTCTGGGGTCTGGCGCTAGCATATCGTAAAGTCGATCCCGACAAAGGACGTACCTACGAATTAGAACACAGCGTTGTGAAGCTGATGCGAGGCTTGTTATTTGCGATGATGCGCCAAGCCACCAAAGTAGAAAGCTTCAAACACACTCAAGCTGCCCTAGATGCCTTGCACGCCAAGTACAATACTCAAACGGGTGATATTGTTGTCGGCGATGGTGAGTGGGGACATCTACAACTCGATGCCACTTCTCTATTTTTATTGATGCTGGCACAAATGACAGCTTCGGGGTTGCACGTCGTCTACACCATCGACGAAGTAAACTTCGTGCAAAATTTGGTTTATTATATTGGACGCACCTACCGTACCCCAGACTTTGGGATTTGGGAACGGGGAAACAAAATCAATCACGGTAATGCCGAATTGAATGCTAGTTCTGTGGGAATGGCAAAAGCAGCCTTAGAAGCCATGAACGGACTAGATTTATTTGGAGTTGGGGGAAGTCAAGCATCGGTAATTCACGTTTTACCCGATGAAATTGCCCGCGCCCGCATTACGTTAGAAAATTTGTTACCGAGGGAATCTGCGTCTAAAGAAGTTGATGCAGCCGTATTAAGCGTTATCGGTTATCCTGCATTTGCTGTAGAGGATCGCCGCTTGCTAGAACGCACCCGCAATGACATTATTACTAAACTCCAAGGAAACTACGGTTGCAAGCGATTTTTACGCGACGGACATCAAACGGTGTTGGAAGACACCAACCGCCTGCATTACGAACCGCGGGAACTGAAGCAATTTGAACATATCGAATGCGAGTGGCCCTTATTTTTCACCTATTTATTACTAGATGGAATATTTAGAGGCGATCGCACCCAAGTTCAAGCATATCAGGAATACTTGGAAAAGATTGTCGTAGAACGAGATGGCGTGAAACTATTGCCAGAGTTGTACTACGTCCCGCAGGAAAACATTGCCGCAGAAAGGGCAAACCCCCAAACTCAAACTCGTCTACCAAATGAGAATGTCCCCTTAGTTTGGGCGCAAAGCCTGTATTTTCTCGGTCAAATGTTGAGTGAAGGGCTAGTCTCAATTGGCGATATCGATCCTTTAGGAAAACATCTAAACATCGGTCGTCGCCAAGAAGCAATGGTACAAATTGCCTTACTTGCAGAAGATGAAGATTTACAAGCAAAACTAGCAGTTTACGGTATTGAAACCCAAACGCCATCACAAGTAGAACCAATTCAAGTCCGCCAAGCAGGAGAACTATCAACTGTTTACACCCAAATTGGACGCAACGACAAATTAGGTTTGACAGGAAGACCAATTAGACGCTTGCGGAGTTTAACGACTTCGAGAATCTTTCGGATTCGCGATGAAACCGTGGTGTTTTTACCTTCTTTCCTCGATCCCCAACAATTTTATCTCACTCTCGATTACCACTTTCTAGTCGCACGACTCAAAAGCGAACTTGCATACATTAAACATCATTGGAGCGATTTAGGACGACCGACAGTAACGCTGATGTTAACTCATACCATGCTAGAAACGGAGAAAGAGGCGTTATTACCGTTGATGGAAGAACTCAGAAGCGGTGTATGCAACAGCGTTCACGTTAAGCTGGGACGATTGCAACAGTTGATGCTAACGGCAAAAACAGAACGGATTGATTTCTTGCATGAGTTAGATTTTACTTGCTTAGCAGTTAACAAAACCGCACAACGCAACTATTATTTAACGTTTCATCCCGAAAAAAACTTGCCTCTAGGGATTATTCAAGAATTTCAGCTAGAATGCGAAACCAATCTCAGTCTGTTGTTAGGACAATTACGGGCTTCAGACAATCTCTACGAACAAATTGAGTTATTGCAGACGTTGTATCGCTTACGCGGCTTAGATTTTGATAGTGGTTTTGGCACTGGACGAGTGACGGTTGACAATTTATTGGATGAAGTTTATACCAAGGCGGGAAATCTGTGCTTGTGGACAATTGTACGCCGCGCCGCAGGACTGCGACGGATGATAGACGTGTCGCTTTCAGACGAGGTGACATCAATTCTAGTCAGGCAAAAACAAATTGCCGTAGGTAAGTCTTACAGCGAGGCTTCCTTGATTACCCAACCAATGTCCAATCAGGAAATTGGGGAAAAAATCGACCAGTTTTGTGGCGAAGATATTCGCGATCGCGTTTTGACTCAAGAAATGCTTAACTATTTAGGGGTATTGATTCGTACTGAACCCCACTTATTTAAGGGATTGCTGACATTGCGGGTTGGTTATTTAATTCTATTAATTACCAGCGAATTAGGACAAGAATTAGGGCTAACTCAAGATGAAGCCTACGAACATTTGATGCAACTATCCCCATTTGAAGTAAAAATGCGCCTGCGCCAAGTTTTAATTGGTTATGAGGGGATGAATCAAGTCTTGCGTCAACGAGAATCGCTACACGTCAAACAGCCAGAAAGCGATATTGAATGGGTAGTACTGCCTGAAACCACAGATGAAGGCTTTGTTCCTTTGAGTGGCTGGCAACAGCAGCGACACTGGGATGGGGCGATGAACCGCGTTCCTCAAGACTTTTTCCAACGAGTTTGGCGGTTAATGAAACACTCTAAAGGCGTGATTATTGGCGATAAATTAGAACGTCGCAATCGTTTGGATAGCGAGTTAATTTTAGCAGAAATGACATCAGGAGAGAAAAACTTTGCCCTGCGAGTCGAGCATTTACTCAATAAAATTGAAGCCCCAGAATATCGACAAGTTAATATTGAAACGCTAATGGAATTAGCAGCAATTTGCGATCGCAATCCCAATTTACAAATAGAAGAATACATCGTCTTAGATGTATTAATCGGTCATGCCGTGCGTTTAGCTTGGTTAGAACATTTCCCTGAAAAAGCAGACCGTTACGATGAATTTAAAGCATCTGCATGGCGTGCTTTTTATAATTCCTCACCCAGAGAATGCGCTAGTGCTGTCGTGAAAGCATTCCGATTCTTATCCGAATTTGGGCAATCTCAAGCAGCATAGCAGAAGAAGGCAGACGGCAGAAAGTAGATTTGCTTAGCTTCCTTGACTCTGCAACCAGTTAGTTAAATCATCAGAATTAGAGAAATCTAATAGTGCTTCTGCTAAATTTTCTAACTGAGTAGTAGTTAAGCTGCGCAAGCGTTCTTGGACTTCAGGTTCTATCGTCCCAAGGCGACGGGTAAGCAAGCGTAATACAACTGCTAATTCTCCTTCCCGCTTACCTTGTTGTATGCCCTTTTGAATAATGTCTTGGTAAATGACAGACTCATGCATAATTTCCTCTCGAAATAGTTGTTGAATTAAATTCTGCTCAAATCTTAGCCCTGCTAGTAGCTATACGCAGGCTGAAACATTTCGCCCTCTCTCTGTTAATTCAATATTATCTACTTGGGTCGCAACTTGCTCTAATAAGGTTCTAGGTGAGTTCGCCTGTGCTAAAACAGCTAGTGGTAGTAGGGCATTGTCTGCTAATAATGGAGTAGGGTCTTGCTCCCACATCCTGATAACTCGGTAGCGATGGCGGGTGTTAGGCGTGGAGAATTGTTCGATTCTAGACTCAATTCTGTTTTGAGGACTTGAATTTCTGTGGATATTGGTTCTGAAAATAACCAACGAACAAAACTAGCTGGATATTGCTCGGCTAAATATTTACAAATATTGTCGTAATTCAAAGTTATTTACACTTTTATTGCCCTTTCTATTGTGTCAGAACTCGGATCGATACTTGTAGCAGATAGGATCGATCGCCACTTAGTCCTAAACTATTTGATGGAGTAGCTGGTATAAGAGGTAGTTGTGAAATTTCTCTTCGTAACCGACTTAGATAACACCCTCGTAGGTGACGATCGCGCCTTATCAGAACTAAACCAAAAACTAAGTTATCATCGCCACGTACACGGCACGAAGATTGTTTATGCAACAGGGCGATCGCCCATACTATATCAAGAATTGCAACAGGAAAAAAATTTGATCTCCCCCGATGCGTTGGTTGCGTCAGTGGGGACAGAAATTTATCTTGACGGGATCGATAACCCTGATACGGCTTGGTCGGAACAACTCGATCTAGGCTGGGATCGAGATAAAATTTTAGCGATCGCAGCTCATTTTGCCGATCTGACGCTACAAGCAGATTCTGAACAGCGTCCTTATAAAGTCAGCTTTCACCTAGCTCGAACTGTAGCAGCAGAACTGTTACCCCAGCTTGATTCTACCTTGAAACAGCAAGGCTTAGAAGTCAAATTAATCTACAGTACCGGAACCGATTTAGATATTCTGCCCTTACGCGGTGATAAAGGCTTAGCAGTCAAGTTTTTACGTTCAACTTGGCAAGTTTCCTCAGAAAAAACAGTCGTGTGCGGCGACTCTGGTAACGATATTTCCATGTTCGCCACCAGGGAAACCAAAGGAATTATCGTCGGTAATGCCAGTTCTGAATTACTAGAATGGCACGAAGCCAATCCAGGTGGCGATCGCTACTTAGCCCAAGCCGCCTGTGCAGGTGGTATCCTAGAGGGCTTAGGTCATTTCGGTTTTTTGGGATGATTAGCTATCTCAAGGGTACAGTTGCCAGCATTGTCAAAAGTAGCAGCAATCGCGTCATCCTGATTCTAGAGGTGAACGCTTGCGGCTATGAAATGCAAATTCCCGCCCGACTATCGCAGGAACTAACTGCTGGCGAACAGACACAAATCTTTACCCATCTCCAAGTGCGGGAAGAACAGCCATCACTGTACGGCTTTGGTTCTAGCGTACAACGAGACTTATTTCGCTTGTTAATCGGCGTTAGCGGCATTGGTGCGGCACTAGCGATCGCTTTATTAGATACTTTTGATATCTCCGATCTGGTACAGGCGATCGTCAGCAACAATACCCAACTCCTACTACAAACCCCTGGTGTGGGTGGCAAAACTGCCGAACGCATTTGTTTAGAACTGAAAAGCAAATTAGTCAGTTGGAGTCAAACAGCTGGACTTGCCACAACCACAGCCGCCATACCCTTAGCCCCAAATATTTTAGAAGAAGTGCAAGCCGCACTCCTCGCCGTCGGCTACAGCCCCAGCGAAATTTCTCAGGCACTAACAGCTGTCAGTCAAAACGCCCTCGTACCGAAAAACGCCAGCCCCGAAGAATGGATGAAACAGGCGATGACTTGGTTGAGTAGCCAGTGATAAGAGGGAGCAGGGAGTAGGGAGCAGGGAGCAGGGGGACAAGGGGGACAAGGGAGAGCGGGGAGAAATATTCTTCGAGTGTCTTCCCACACTTCACGCACCACCCAATTACCAATTACCAACCACTCGCCTCTCGCCTCGTTTTAGGTAACAATAGTCTGCGTATCGCTCCTGTTAGGGCAAACATGCATGAGTGTGGCAAAACGTCAACTTCCCAGATTGATTCGATTTTCTGGTCGTCCTAGTCTATCCTTACAACTGACAGCTATCGGCTTAGCAATTACCCTGATTTTCTTAGGCATAGCATTACTCGCTCCCGTATTTCAAACTTGGGGATGGATTCAAAACCCTACAGAATCTCTGATTAACCCAATTCACAATTCACCTTCCCTCAAGTATTTGTTTGGCACGACGCGCCAAGGTTATGACGTATTTTCGCGCACGCTATACGGCAGCCAAGCGGCGTTGCAAGTGGTGGTATTAGCCACAGCCTTTGGTTTAATTATTGGCGTACCTTTAGGTTTAGTCAGTGGCTATCTCGGTGGCAAACTCGATCGCGTATTGTTATTTTTCATGGACACGATCTACACGCTACCAGGACTGTTACTCTCGGTAACGCTAGCCTTTGTCGTCGGTAGAGGAATATTAAATGCTGCGATCGCCATCAGTATCGCCTATATTCCCCAATATTACCGCGTTGTCCGCAACCACACCGTTAGCGTCAAAACCGAATTATTTGTCGAAGCTGCCCAAGCTATGGGAGCCTCCACCGGAAGAATTCTGACTCGATACCTCTTTTTCAACGTCGTGCAGAGCGTACCAGTATTATTCACTCTCAATGCTGCCGATGCCATTTTAACGCTGGGAGGCTTAGGTTTTTTAGGCTTAGGACTGCCAGAAGAAACACCAGAATGGGGTCACGATCTGCGTCTTGCCCTCGAAGCACTGCCAACAGGAGTATGGTGGACGGCGCTTTTTCCTGGCTTAGGCATGACACTAATGGTTGTAGGATTGTCTTTACTGGGTGAAGGCTTAAACGAATTTATCAACCCCCGTTTGCGCAGAGACAGTTGGAGTCAAACACCACCATAATGAATTCGGAATTCGGAATTCGGAATTCGGAATTAAATCAAACACCTCACAACGCCAGTTGCTCGTGGGGGGCGACGAAGTCCGCGATAGCGCCACCCCCAAGACCGCACTGGCCCCCCACACCCTACACTCCACACCCCGTTCATCGGTTATCTTTGAAAAGCCTTGTTTGAAAAAGTAAAGACGATGAAAGATCCGATATCTTTAGTTGCTGCTGCTGCTGGTGGTTTGATGCTTTCGCTTGCCGCTGCAAGTATTATTCATGCCGCACCCGTAACGGCTTTGAAATCGCAGCCAAATGTAGGAGTGTCTCATGGCACAACTCTACAGCGATCGCTCGGTCAAAATAAACAAAATAGATATTGCGATCGCAACTGGCAGCAAAATCGGTGACCAGTGACCAGTGACCAGTTATCAGTTAACGTCAGCTAACAACAAATGATAAATGACCATCAAGTCATCGGGATCGATTTGGGCGGATCGGCAATTAAGTTAGGGCGATTTTTACCGGATGGGACTTGCGTGCAGTCTTTAACCGTGCCTACACCCCAACCAGCTACGCCAGCAGCGGTATTATTGGTAATGGTAAAGGCGATCGCTCAAGTCGATCCGCAACGGCAAGGAGTGGCGATTGGTGTCGGAACTCCCGGTCCCGCTGATGCGGCGGGGCGAATTGCGAAAGTTGCGATTAATCTTCCCGACTGGTACAACGTTCCTTTAGCCGATTGGTTAGAAGCAAAAACGGGTTTACCAACAATTGTGGCTAACGATGCTAACTGTGCGGGTGTAGGGGAAGCATGGTTGGGAGTTGGACGTAAATTTAAACACTTTATTTTACTGACTATCGGTACGGGTGTCGGTGGAGCGATTATCCTTGATGGCGAGTTATTTATCGGACATCGCGGCGCGGCTGGGGAACTGGGATTAATTACTTTGAAACCCGATGGTCCACCCTGTAAAAGTGGCAATCAAGGCTCTTTAGAACAATACGTTTCGGTGACGGCAATTCGGCGGCGCACGGGCAAGGAACCAGCCGAGTTAGGTGCTTTGGCTGAAGCTGGAGATCTTGCAGCTTTGCAATTTTGGTCGGAATATGGTAAGGATTTAGGAGCAGGGTTGGCAAGCCTAGTCTACGTGCTATCGCCAGAAGCAGTGGCGATCGGTGGTGGTGCGTGTGCGTGTGCGGAGTTTTTCTTTCCTGCAACATGGGCTGAAATCGAGCGTCGAGTTGAACCCTGTTCCCGCGAGGGTTTGCAGTTAGTCTGCGCCGAATTAGGCAATCAAGCCGGAATCGTGGGAGCGGCTAAATTGGCTTTGACAAAGGTAGCTGGTAATTGGTAGTTGGTAATTGCCCCTCTGCTCCCCTGCCCCTCTGCTCCCCTGCCCCTCTGCTCCCCTGCCCCCTGCTCCCTGCTCCCTGATAACTGATAACTGAATGAGAGAGCTAAGATTTACTACTTATATGTGGCTGCTGAGCCGCTCGGTGGTAGCAGTAGCGATGTTATTCATTGCACCTGCACTACCAAAACCACCAGGAGGCGTTATTCCTAATTTTGGTTGGGGAGTATTTTCTCATTGGGATAGCGTCTTTTATCAACAGATTGCAACTTCTGGTTATGCGGGAGACAATGTTGCTTTTTTTCCGTTGTTTCCTCTGTGTATCCGTGCTTTGATGCTGCTGGGGTTATCAGCAGAAGTGGCGGGGGTATTAGTAAATAATTTGGCGTTTTTAGGAGCGCTATTATTACTAGCTAATTGGATGGCTCGGCAGTATGGAACAAATGCGGCACGGTGGAGTGCAGCCGTGTTAGCTTGGTGTCCGCTGTCGGTGTTTGGTACGGTAGTCTATACCGAAGGGCTATATTTACTCTGTAGTACGGCAACTTTACGCGCTTTTGAATTTAAGCAGTATCCTGGGGTGGCGCTGTGGGGGATGTTGGCAACGGCGACTCGCCCAACTGGAATTGCGATCGTGCCTGCCTTAATTATTACTGCGTGGAAAGAACGCCGCCAATCGATCGCCTATCTTGCTAGCTTGGCAGCTGGCAGCGGTCTATTACTCTACAGCCTCTACTGTAGGATTTATTTAGGCGATTGGCTGGCTTTCGGACGCGCTCAACAGGAATGGAAGCGATCGCTAGGGGTTGACGTACAAGGTTGGTGGAAGATGCTGATGCAAGTTGTTGTCGGCACTGCCAACTGGAAATCTGGAAGGATCGAAGATCCACTGCATCCGTTGTTGTTTATCGCGATAATTGCGTTGGCTTATTGTCTTTGGCGCTGGCGTAGCCGATTCAATCCAGTTAAGGTAGGCTATGGTTTTTGCGTACTCGTTTTGGCTTTGTGGCTGTTAGCAGGCGATCCGTTGCTGAATACAGTTGCCGTTTTAGGTGGGATTTACTTGTTATGGCATATGCGCCACCAACTTACGACTATAGCGATCGCCTATGGTTTTTGTGGTTTAGGATTGTTACTTGTTTCTGGTAGTACTTGGTCATTGACTCGGTTAGTTTACGGAATCATCTCGTTACCAATTGCACTTAGTTTATTACTCTCCCGCCATCCACGTTGGGGATACATCACGTTAGGTTTTTTCACCATTTTGCTGATTTTATTCTCAGTCAGATTTGCCCAAGAACTGTGGGTAGCCTGAAATCAGTTATCAGTTATCAGTTATCAGGGAGCAGAGTGGCAACTACCAATTACCAACTACCGATTACCAATTACCGATTACCAATTACCAACTACCAATTACCAGCGACAAATGACAAAATATTACGATTTTCAGTAATTGAGTCAACCAATGTTGTTTTGTGGAAGCAGAGATTTTATCTCTACTCAAACCAACAAAGGGAATTTTGCCATGAGTCATGGTTTGAAGCATAAACCGCCAAACGAGTTATCGAACAAAGAAAATGAAACAGTTTTCTATCGTTTTATGACTCGTTTTTTTGCTAAGCTAACAGCTATTTTTTTGGCTGGTATTCGCTTTTTTACCTCATTTTTAGCTCGGCAATTCGGAGGAAATAAGCTATCGAGAAAACTCAAAACTAGTATTACGATCGCCCTACTTGTGATTTTTACAGTCTTAACCGGACATACTGTATCAGCACAAGTTGGTAGTCCGCCAATCGTACCTTTAAACCAAATATCCATTCCCGAACCCGATAATATCGGCGAATTTATTCGCAATAAAACCGCCGCGATCGCTTTGGGAAAAACTTTATTCTGGGATATGCAACTCGGTACAGATGGTAATGTTACTTGTGCGACTTGCCACTTTAAAGCAGGTGCAGACAGCCGCTCGAAAAACCAAATCAACCCAGGATTAAAAGCAGGCGATCGCGTATTTAATCTTGCTGGCGCACCTAATTATCAATTAACAGCGGCAGATTTTCCCTTTCATCAGCTAGAAGATCCCAATAATATAGCCTCTAGGGTTATATCTGACAGCAATGATATTGCAGGCTCCCAAGGGGTATTTCGAGCTAATTTTGTCGATATCGTGCCTGGAAGCGATAAAGATAACGTCACGCCGCAGCCAGATGATATTTTCAGAGTCCAAGGTATCAACACGCGGCGCGTCACAGATCGTCACTCCCCAACTGTCATCGATGCAGTCTTTAACTTCCGTAACTTCTGGGACGGCAGCGCCCAAAATATATTTAATGGAGTCGATCGCTCTGGATTGAGAAACCCAGAAGCTTTAGTCTTACAAGCCACTAACCGCAGGCGCTTGCGGGATGTGCCAGTCAGAATCAAAAATTCGTCTTTGGCTTCCCAAGCCGTAGCACCAATAACCACAGCAGTTGAGACAGCAGCTGAAGATTTGCCAATCGCACCATTAGTCATCGATTTATCTGATACGGATAACACCGTGAGGGTGAGAGATACTAACGGTAATTTAGTCGATAGTAACAGTGCTGATATCGCCGCCTCAACAGATGCGATCGCCGAAAGCAATGATACGACAGCACAATCAACCCGCCGGAGAATCATCAGGAGAATAGGGAGAAAGGCAGGTAAAAAACTCCTTGCTTTACCACCTTTAGCAAAACAGCTCGTCGCTGGCAATGACAGCGTTTTAGGTGCTTTCAGTAAAGCACCTCAGCCAGGTTTAAACAAAACCTACGAGCAGATGATTCAAGAAGCTTTCCAACCCCAGTGGTGGGACTCCAACATGGTGATTCGCGTCAATCCGAATACGGGTAGGCGGAGATTTTATCGCCGACCGCGAAATCGCCCTCTATCAACAATCGAGTATACGCTGGCAGAATACAATTTCTCGCTATTCTTTGGATTAGCAGTTCAAGCCTATGAATCTACTCTAGTTTCCAGCCAAACGCCCTTCGATCAATTCTTAGCAGGAAACCGCAGTGCTTTTACCCCGCAGCAACAGCAGGGATGGCAGCTTTTCACCAGAAGGGGTTGTATTGGCTGTCATGCAAGTACAGAACTCACTGCGGCTTCGTTTCGTAATGTTGCTGGTCGTGGCAGGATTGGTAGAGCGCCGATTCCAGGGACACCTGTAGAAGACACGGGATTTTTTGCCATTGGAGTTAGACCCCCACAGGAAGACATTGCTTTAGGCGCTGATGATGGGTTTGGTAATTCACTCTCTGAGGCAAGGTTGGCACAGCAAGGGAAATTCTCGCAACTATTGGGAGAAAATCCACCCACGCTCGATCCACCCCTCAGTCCCAGCGATACCATCCTGGCGAATGGAGCCTTCAAAACCCCAGGACTGCGAAATATAGAACTCACCGCTCCCTATTTCCACAACGGCGGAACTTTGACTTTAGAGCAAGTCATAGATTTTTACAGTCGCGGTGGAGATTTTGGCGGTTTGCCAGTGCTGAATTTGACCAATAATGAAAAACAAGCGTTCGTCGCCTTTCTACGAGGACTAACCGACGAGCGAGTTCGCTTTCAAAGAGCGCCCTTCGACCATCCACAGTTATTTGTTCCCAATGGACACCCAGGCAACCAAAATGCTGTAATTAATGATGGTAAAGGACAAGCCACAGACCAATTGCTAGAAATTTCTGCTGTGGGACGTAATGGAGGCAATCCGATTCCAGATTTTCTATCGAATTTCTCTACGACGGGGACAACGTTGAGTCAGTGACCGATGTAGAGACGTTACATGTAACGTCTCTACTAAATTTACGATCGTCCAGCCCGAAAAATCGGGCTTTTTTATTTCAAAATATGATAACTAAAATTGGTAAGTCTGGATGAGCGATCGCCATTTCCCAAACTAAATATTATTGTCAGTTTGAGATATTACGAGCTTACGTCTCGATTTCAAGCGAGTGCGCCACTTTTCGTCTATTTCAGTGGCTACTTCGTAAAGTTCTTTAGCTTTTTGTTCAAAATCTTCAGCAAGTTCAATAAGTTCATTCAGCTTTTTTTCATCTGGTAATTCTCTCATTGCATTTGTTCCAAAATACTCAAGATTCGCCTGCCACCGATCTTAACTTCTATTACTCGTCCCATCAAAGTTCCTAAATCTTCCCCAACCTCTTGAATTTCTGCATCTAAAATATCTGGAGCTAAAAGGCGATCTACAGTCGCTTGTATTCGTCTTCTAGAAATCTCTACAAATAGTAAAGCGTTATTAAAAGTTGTGGAAAACTGAATCAGTCTAATATTGTCTGGAAAACGCGACAGTAAAGATTCTGATAAGACTTACTCCTGCTGTTGCTTCTTGTTCAATCTGAGCCAATTCTCGATTGAGTTGGTCAACAATAATAACGATTTCTGGTGGAACGGACATTTACATATTTTTGTTAGCCAATATTATCATAGTGCAGCTTGGGACTTAAGAATTGTATTATTTTTTGGTCTATTGAGACGCATTAATCTATCCAAATTAATCATCAAGCATTATCAGTTTTAGGAAAAGAGCATTCCACTGTAATTTTTAGGTTGCTTTGAGTAGTACCTTTGGTGACGTAAGGAATACCTGCTTCGCCAGCAACTTTGATCCCAAATTCTAGAGTAACTTTATCTACGTTGGCGATCGCCATTTGTTTAAGCTCGGCTCTCCAGAATTACCTTCATGCCAACTCTGGTGGGGAAATTATCCTCACAGGCACAAAAGTAGAGTTAGGCGATCGCATTAAGGGAGGTATTTGTCCTTACAAGGGGCTGCAATATTTTGACTGTAACGATCAAGATGCTCAATATTTCTACGGACGCACAACTCTGACCGACCAATTGCTGGAAAAGGTACGCCAAGGAAATTGTCTAGCTGTATTGGGTGCGTCGGGAAGTGGTAAATCTTCGGTTGTGAGAGCAGGGTTGCTGTATCAGTTGAAGTTGGGGCGACGGTTATCGGGTAGCGATCGCACTTCAATCCATATTTTCAGACCGGGCGATCGTCCGCTTCAGAAGTTAGCTTTAGAATTTGTCGATTCACAAGCTTCATCTGTCGAACGCGCTATCCAGTTGGCTAAGGCAGAGGAGTTGATAGTAAGGGGCGCTGAGGGATTAGGACATTTAGTGACTGCCGATCCGAATCGCGTAGTGCTGGTCGTCGATCAGTTTGAAGAAGTTTTTACCCTATGTCAAGACAATAACGAACGGCAGCGATTTTTGGAGTGTATTTTAGGTGCGTTACAGCCATTGGATAAGAAATTCTGCCTAGTTATCAGTATGCGGGCAGATTTCTTTGGCAAGTGCGCCGAACAAGAGTATGCCGGACTAGCTGCCACAATTCAAGAGCATCTGGTGACGGTAACACCTATGAGTGAGTCAGAGCTAGAGCAAGCGATTATCGAGCCAGCCAAAAAGGTAGGTTTGGAAGTAGAGCGGGAACTTATCACCGAAATGATTGCAGATGTGAAAGACTCCCCTGGTAGCTTGCCTTTGTTGGAGTATACTTTAACGGAACTTTGGCAACAGCGCACTGTAGAACGATTAACACTTTCAGCCTATACGCGGTTGGGAAGGGTGAAGGGAACGCTGCAAAAACGCGCCACAGAAGTTTATGAATCGCTCTTACCACAGGAGCAACAGGCAGCAAAGGGAATTTTTATAGAGCTGACGCAGTTAGGCGAGGGTACTGAAGACACGCGCCGCCAGGTTTTGAAAAGAAATTTAGTGACTGCGGAGCAATCAGAAGCCTTTGTAGAGCAGATAATCCAAAAGCTAGCAGATGCCAAATTAGTCGTGACTAGCGAATTAGTGGAAAAGGGATCGCCACCAAAACGAGTTGCTGTAGTAGATATTGCCCATGAAGCTTTGATCCGGCATTGGTCGTTGTTACGCGGTTGGATTGAGGAAAACCGCGATAAACTCAGGCAAAAGCGCAAAATTGAAGCGGCGGCTGAAGAGTGGCGCGATCGCACTTTGTCGTTATCAAGGGAAAGGAGCGAACGCTACTAAAATATAATCACTTCTTTGCTTCAAATTAGCGATCGCTATGGACATCAGCAACTTGTCACTGGAACAGAAAAAAACAGTGCTTGCCAAAGCGCCCTTTCCCTACAATCACCCCGAACTCATTGCCCAGTATCGCGGGAAAAACATGGTTGTAGTTGATGACCAATTCTTAGGAATTTTAGGAGAGATTGACTTTAAAGCAATTCAAAAGCATTATCGAGAACAAGGCAAAGAGCCAGTTATTATTTGCGTCCCACCTAATTGAGCGACAGCTTGAGCATTGAATTTCAATATCTACTATTCTCAACTCTCTACCTGGGCGACTCACTTCGTCCTGTGGCTAGAGTGCGAATGGCTAGCTCCACTGACTCAGTAACTATAGATCTAATCGTTGATTCTGGTGCAGATATTACTCTTGTCGATCCCCAAGTTGCCCAAGAGTTAGGGTTGCGATCGCCTACTCCAGAGGAACTATACGCTGTTGAAGGAGTTGGAGGGGGTACGCCTGTTTATTATCGGCAAATCCAGAGACTATTGGCAAGTACTCTTTTCCCTGTCGAATTGGAAATCTCCTATACAGCAACTTTACTCGTATTACGGGACAAGCTGATATTTTTGACCAATTTGCTATAGAATTTCGCAAATTTGAAGGTAAAGTGATTTTCACCCATAAAGATGAGTAAGTCAGCGATCGCGCTTTCTAAGCTATCAACAAAAATTGCTAACTTGAAACCTTAACTGGATTCTGTTTAAATGGTTGCGATTCTGTAGCGTCACCATTGAGTACCCGTTTTAACCGTTGCATCTGCTGCTGACGATTGTAATGCTCTAATTTGGCGATAACTTCTTCAAGTTCCAACCCAGCTAATTCCATCTCTATTCGTCTGCGACGCGAGTTAGCAACTGTCTGCTTCACTTTGTCTGGATCGGGCATAGATGGCTGGCTAGTCATGGTAGGCTCCATTCAATCTTGATTTCTTCAACACTGCGTTCTAAAGCAGGAATTCTTTGCTGCGCGTTGGTAATTACCCTCTAAATTTCAGAGATAAACGCGATCGCATTTTGTAGTTACCAGGGAAGAGGCGCGATCGGCTTGACTGATGTAGTCATTATTCTGAAGCAGCAACTTGCACAACGGGAAAATAAACCCAGAAAATTTCTAATGATATGCATTAACTCGCCTTGATGTAACGAGTAAAACTTATACCCTCAATCCCAGTTAACGCTAATATTAGCAGGGGTGACGTGACAGAAAGGGCGACAGATTAAGAGAAAATAAAACTAACACATTCAGTCCTGATGCTTAATAATCGCAACCGATACATCGCAACTGATACATCGCAACTGATACAAAGAGTATGGATTTAGCCAATCTTGCAACCCAGTTGAATGCTGGGACGATTTTGCCAGAGAGTATCGTCCTCGTTACTCTCATGGTGGTTTTAATTGGTGACTTGATTGTGGGTCGGAGTTCCTCGCGCTGGGTTGCTTATGCAGCGATCGCAGGGCTGCTTGGTTCCATAATCGCTCTCTATTTTCAATGGGATATTGTCAATCCAATCGCTTTCTTGGGCGGCTTTAACGGTGACGATCTGAGCATAGTTTTTCGCGGTATTATCGCCCTTTCTGCCGCTGTCACCATTTTGATGTCGATTACCTACATCGAAAAAAGCGGTACTGCTTTGCCGGAGTTTCTCGTCATTTTGCTCACTGCCACAATGGGGGGAATGTTCCTGTCTGGAGCAAACGAGCTAGTGATGATTTTTATCTCTCTAGAGTCTTTAAGTATTTCCTCTTATCTACTGACGGGATACACCAAGCGCGACCCCCGTTCTAACGAGGCGGCGCTGAAATACCTATTGATTGGTGCTTCCTCTACAGCCGTCTTCCTCTACGGCGTGTCCTTACTCTACGGACTATCGGGCGGACAAACCGAACTGAGCGCGATCGCCACAGGGATCGTCCAAGCTAACGCGGGTCAGTCTCTCGGTCTGGCGATCTCCCTCGTCTTCGTCATTGCGGGAATTGGCTTCAAAATCTCCGCTGCACCTTTCCATCAATGGACTCCAGACGTTTATGAAGGTGCGCCCACTCCAGTCATTGCTTTCTTATCTGTAGGTTCTAAAGCCGCTGGGTTTGCCCTTGCCATTCGCCTTCTTTCTACTGCTTTTCCCTTACTTTCTAGCGAGTGGAAGTTTGTCTTTACCGCCCTCGCTGTCCTGAGTATGATTTTGGGTAACGTCGTTGCTCTAGCTCAGACCAGCATGAAACGGATGTTGGCTTATTCTTCCATCGCCCAAGCCGGATTCGTCATGATTGGTTTAATTGCGGGTACGGAAGCAGGATACGCCAGTATGGTATTTTACCTGTTGGTATATCTGTTCATGAACCTGGGCGGCTTCTGTTGCGTCGTTCTATTCTCTCTCCGCACCGGAACCGACCAAATTAGCGAATACTCAGGTTTATATCAAAAAGATCCCTTGCTGACTCTATGCCTCAGCATTTGCTTGCTGTCTTTGGGAGGTATTCCACCATTAGCCGGTTTCTTCGGCAAGATCTATTTGTTCTGGGCTGGCTGGCAAGCCGGACAGTATGGATTGGTATTGCTAGGACTAGTTACCACGGTAGTTTCAATTTACTACTACATCCGTGTCGTCAGGATGATGGTGGTCAAAGAACCACAGGAAATGTCCGATGTGGTGAAAAACTATCCCGAAATCAACTGGACTTTATCAGGGATGCGTCCGCTACAAGTGGGCATCGTACTTTCTTTAATTGCGACATCTCTAGCCGGAATTCTCTCTAACCCACTGTTTACGCTGGCAAATAATTCCATTGCCAATACGGCGATCCTGCAACCCATTATTATCAGCTCCGCAGGAGCGCAAAGCTTTGCACCAACGCCCAAAACTCCGCCAGCAGTTAGTTTGACCGATCGGAATTGATTGCTTCTTTCCCTTTGAGCAGAGACAAGGAGACTGTAAGTGAGCTGAGGGAGCATCGCGGAGTATTTAAATAATTTTTCTGACTCCTGGCTCCTGACTCCTGACTCCTTTCTTCTGATAACTGATAACTGATAACTGATAACTGATAAGATCTTTAAGGTTTCTGGAACTGTCATCAATGGGAAAGACTCGCGCACGAATCGCAATAGACGCTATGGGGGGAGACCATGCACCCGCCGAAATTGTTGCTGGTGCTCTGCGAGCAAGGGACGAATTAGGCGTAGAGGTCATACTGGTGGGCGATCGCCACTCTATTGAAGCCGTCTTGCCCGCTAATACTAATCTCGGTCAGTTGGAAATCGTCCCTGCCCAAGGGACGATAGAAATGCACGAGGAGCCTCTGAGTGGCATTAGGCGCAAGCCCAAAGCTTCGATTAACGTAGCAATGAATTTGGTCAAACAACAGCAGGCAGATGCCGTAGTCTCAGCCGGACACTCCGGTGCAGCGATGGCATCGGCATTATTACGTTTGGGAAGACTATCAGGAATCGATCGCCCAGCGATTGGAGCCGTGTTTCCCACAATCGTTGCTAGCAAGCAAGTTTTGATCCTAGATGTGGGTGCAAACGTCGATTGTCGCCCCAAGTTCTTAGAACAATTTGCGGTTATGGGGACGGTGTACAGCAAATACGTTCTAGGTATTCCCGAACCTAAAGTCGGTTTACTAAATATTGGCGAGGAAGAATCCAAAGGGAACGATCTTGCGCTTCAAGCTTACCAACTGCTCCAAGCTAACCCTAAAGTTCCATTTGTCGGAAATGCCGAAGGGCGAGATATTCTCTCGGGTGATTTTGATGTAATCGTGTGCGATGGCTTTGCTGGTAACGTGCTGTTGAAATTTGCCGAAGCAGTGGGAGAAGTGTTGCTGCAAATCCTGCGCGAAGAATTACCCCAAGGATTGCACGGTCAGTTAGGCGTATCGCTGTTGCGACCAAACCTGAAACGGATCAAGCAGCGGGTAGATCATGCCGAACATGGAGGCGGATTGCTTTTGGGTGTCGCAGGGATCTGCATCATCAGCCACGGTAGCTCTCAAGCGCCGTCGATTTTTAATGCCATTCGTTTGGCAAGAGAAGCAGTAGATAACGAAGTGCTAGAGCGGATTCAAGGCTCAGTAGCGATCGCGGAAGAGTGAAGAGAGGGAGTCGGGAGTCGGTAGGGGCGAGTTTGGAAACCCGCCCGTACAGGAGTCGGGGGGCAAAATTTAAACATTTTCCCTCACCCCTCATCCCTCAATCCTCGCCCCTTAACTTGGGAGAAGCATGGTACAACAATCAGGCGTAATTATTACAGGTAGCGGTTCCGCCACACCAGCAACCGTGTTAGATAACCAGAGTCTCAGTCAACTGGTAGACACATCCGATGAGTGGATTAGAAGTCGTACGGGCATTGGTAGCAGGCGGCTAGCCACGGCAGCGGAGTCTTTAAGCTCGATCGCCGCTGCTGCTGGACGAGAGGCGATCGCGATGGCAGGCATTACGCCAGCCGAGATCGATCTGATCCTGTTAGCAACGTCCAGCGCCGACGATCTGTTTGGCAGCGCGTGTCAAGTCCAAGCACGGCTGGGCGCGAGTAATGCCGTAGCTTTCGATCTGACCGCAGCTTGTTCTGGATTCGTGTTTGGTATGGTTACTGCTGCCCAATACATCCGCACGGGAGTTTATCAGAACGTTTTGCTGATTGGGGCAGATGTGCTATCTCGTTGGGTAGACTGGGAAGATCGGCGCACCTGCGTCCTATTTGGCGATGGTGCGGGAGCTGTCGTGATGCAAGCAGACAAACGCGATCGCCTACTCGGATTTGAACTCAAAAGCGACGGTACGGAAAACCACTGTCTCAACCTCAGCTATCAGGGCAAACCGAAACAACTCATGGATGGGGTGGAAGTGACTCAAGGAACTTATCAACCCATCACCATGAACGGTAAAGAAGTCTATCGTTTTGCCGTGCAGAGAGTTCCAGAAGTCATTGACAAAGCCCTGTTTCGCGCCAATCTCACTGTTGACAACATCGATTGGTTGCTCCTACATCAAGCCAACCAGCGCATTCTCGATGCTGTAGCCGATCGCTTGAAAATTCCCGCCCATAAAGTTATTAGCAATCTCGCCCATTACGGCAACACCTCCGCCGCCTCCATTCCCCTCGCACTCGACGAAGCAGTCCGCCAAGGACAAGTGCAACCCAACCACATCATCGCCGCCTCTGGCTTTGGCGCAGGCTTAACCTGGGGAGCTGCCATTTTTCAGTGGAAATAGGTGAATCAGGGAGTAGGGAGTAGGGAGTAGGGAGCAGGGGGAGAAGAGAGCAGAGGGGCAGAGGGAGCAAAGGGGCAGAGGGAGCAGGGGAGCAATTACCCATTACCAATTACCAATTACCAACAAATGACTAAAACAGCATGGGTATTTCCAGGGCAAGGTTCGCAAGCAACTGGCATGGGGATGGATTTGTTAGAAATCGATTATGCCAAAGATAAGTTTGCCCAGGCAGAAGAAATTTTAGGTTGGTCTGTTATTGAAATTTGCCAGAGTGAAGATGATAGCCTGTCGCGCACGCTCTATACCCAGCCTTGTATGTATGTTGTAGAATCTATTCTTGCCGACTTGTTACGACAACAAGGACGACAACCAGACTTAGTAGCAGGTCATAGCTTAGGAGAATATGCTGCTCTCTACGTTGCTGGCGTATTTGATTGGTCTTCGGGATTACGTCTGATTAAACGTCGTGCTGAACTGATGGACGGCGTTTCTGGTGGGATGATGGCGGCTTTAATTGGTTTCGATCGCACCCAGCTAGAAACTCAACTGCAACAAATGTCCGATGTTGTCCTGGCAAATGATAATAGCCCAGCTCAGGTCGTAATTTCTGGCACTCCCACCGCCGTGCAAGAGTTGATTGCGAACATCAAAACGAAACGGGCTATGCCTTTAAAAGTATCGGGAGCTTTTCACTCGCCATTTATGGCAGCAGCAGCTAGCGAGTTTCAACAAGTATTAGAAACCATAACCTTTAACACGGCAACAATTCCAGTTTTATCGAATGTGGAACCAGTGCCAACTGTAGATGCAGCGATTTTGAAAGATCGCCTGACGCACCAAATGACAGGTGGCGTTCGTTGGCGCGAGACAGTTCAACGCTTTGTAGAAGCAGGCGTGCAACAGGTAGTAGAAATTGGTTCAGGTAACGTCCTGACCGGGTTAATCAAACGTACCTGCCCCGACATTAGCTTAGAAAATATTAGTGGTAAGGAAACACTGGTGTAGAGACGTTACATGTAACGTCTCTACACCAACTTTCAATTCACGATAATGCCAAGAGAACGCGAACCATTTGCCAGTCTGCTGCTGTATTACCTCTTTAAATATTCGGTAGTCAGTCCGATGCTGCACGCTTATTTTCGGGGACGCATTTTTGGTGCGGAAAATGTTCCTCAAAAGGGATCGTTGGTGGTAGTGAGCAATCATGCCAGTTATTTCGATCCGCCACTGCTCTCGGCTTGTGTCAGGCGACCAGTGGCTTACATGGCAAAAGAAGAGTTGTTTGACGTTCCGGTTTTGAAGCAAGCAATTGAGTTGTACGGTGCTTATCCCGTCAGTCGCGGGGCGGGCGATCGCAAGGCTATTCGTGCCGCACTAAAATGTTTAGAAGCAGGCTGGGCGATAGGCGTGTATTTAGAGGGAAAGCGCACGCCTGACGGACGCATTACCGATCCCAAACGCGGAGCCGCATTACTCGCTGCCAAAGCTCAAGCGCCACTCTTACCCGTCAGTCTGTGGGGAACCGAAAAAATTCTAATTAAAGGTTCTGCCGTTCCCCGTTCCGTTCCCATCACCGTGAGAATTGGCGAAGTTATTCCTCCTCCTACTTCCACTGACAAGGAAGAGTTACAAGCCGTCACGCAACAGTGCGCCGCCGCCATTACAAATTTGCACGAAATGGGAAGATAGTTATTAGTTATCAGCGAACAGGATGTGGGGTGTTGGTAGTTGGTAATGGGTAATGGGTAATTGGTAGTTGCTCCCTCAGCTCCCTCAGCTCCGCGACTCTCTCTTCTCCCCAGCTCCCTGCTCCCTATTAAACGATAAACTGTAAAAATATTGTCATAACCTCAGATTGATGGAAGATTTAAGAACAGAACTGGCAGAAAGTTTAGATAGAGCTGAGTGGGAGTGGTTAATTCCTCATGCGATGCGAGATGCATTGGTAGTTGTTGCACCACAACTCGATATTCTTGATGTTGGAGTGGCGATCGCCAATAATAACGTAACTGCGGTACAACATTGGATTGGTGAAGCATTGATTGCTAAGCCTTCTACTCATCAACTTTCTGATTGGAATAGCGATCGCGCTAAGCAGTTCAATACTCTGATCGTCCAGCCATACGTTCTCGTACAAGAGCTATCTGCTGCTTGAGGTAGGTGATTATTTCCAGCAGCTACCGTATGCTGTATTCCTAGCTGGAAATCTATGTTAAGCAAGTAGCGATCGTATTTATGAAGCCAGATATGCAGGAACCACCGAATTTTTGGGAACGCTTAAATAATTTGGTGTTGGTGCGTTTCTTGCTACTCTTTCTTTCTGGATGGGCTTCTATCTTGCTGCTGAAATATTTCGAGGATGTTATTGCAATTTTCTCATTTGCTGCGATCTTAGCGTTTTTACTCAGCTATCCCGTACAGTGGTTGCAAAAATACTTGCCTCGTTATGTAGCAGTTGCTATAGTTTTTCTAGTGAGTTTAGTATTAATTATTGCACTCACAATTACTGTTGGTTTATCGCTAGTATCTCAAGCACAACAGCTAATTAATAGTATTACAGCTTTTTTGAACTCTTTAATTCCATTAGTAGAAAACCTAGAGGTCTTTTTACGTAATCGAAATATTTTAGTAGATTTAAATGCGATTCAACAACAGTTACAAAATCAAATTCTCTCAGGACTGAGTGTGGGTTTAACTTATAGTTTTTCTACTATTCAAATATTTTTTACTAATTTTCTCAATTTAATTTTAATTGCTGTAGTTTCCTTTTTTATGCTGCTCGACGGTCAACGGCTTTGGAGCCTAATCTTAAAGTCTGTACCGAAAAATCGAAGGGCAAGATTTGAACTTATTGTGAAGCGGAAATTTTCTGGGTTCGTACAAGGTCAACTCATTTTAATGTTATTCTTAACGACTTCTAGCTTTATAGTTTTCTTATTATTAAACGTACCCTTCCCTTTAGTTTTAGCAGCAATTGTGGGGGTGTTTGATGCAATTCCTGGGATTGGAGCAACTTTAGGAGTTGGAATTATTTTTCTAATTGTTTTATCTCAAAATGTCTGGCTGGCATTAAAAGTATTAGCTGCTTGTATTATTTTGCAGCAGATTCAAGATAATTTAATTTCTCCTAGAGTGATGCAAGGTTCTTTAAACGTTAATCCAGTCGTAATCTTTTTTGCTTTATTAGTAGGAGCAAGAGTAGCAGGATTATTAGGTGTTTTTCTAGCTATTCCGATTGCTAGCGTGATTGTCAGTTTGTTTGAAATTGACGAAATGAAAGCAGAAGTGACTTAAATGTCATTTGTGACGAGTTTTTATCGTAGAGTGGGCAATGCCAACCTAAAGATATCATTATTGTGAACATTACCCACGTTACCAGTAACATAAAGATTTTTAAACTAGGGGATGTGACACCATGAAACCATACGTCTTTAGATGAAAATCTAATAGATAACGCTTTTTAAATGCATCGTTCCCTCACTAGCAAAAATTGCACTTGGTTGCAGAAATTTCTCGTAGCTATTTTAATTGTAGGTATATTTTTTCGCTTAATTAACCTCGATCGCAAAGTTTACTGGTTTGATGAAGGCTTTACTTCTTTAAGAGTTGGTGGTTATATCATTCGAGAAGTCGTACAGCAGACTTTTAACGGGAAAATAATTGATGTTAGCGAATTTCGGCAATATTTAAGTCCAAACCACAACCGCAATTGGCTAGATACGATCGAATCGTTAGCAATAGAAGATCCGCAGCATCCACCACTTTATTATTTGATGTTGCGTCAGTGGATGCAATGGTTTGGTAATTCGGTGACAGCTATCCGCAGTTTGTCGGCTGTTACTAGCTTACTTGTATTTCCTTGCATCTATTGGCTGTGCCGAGAATTATTTCCATTATCGCCCTTAACGGGATGGATGGCGATCGCTCTAGTGGCTATTTCTCCGTTTCACGTCCTCTACGCTCAAGAAGCGCGACAGTATAGTTTATGGACTGTGACAATTTTACTTTCTAGTGCTGCTTTATTACAAGCCAAGCGCTGCTACAGTCGGCTGAATTGGGGAATTTATGCGATCGCACTCGCATCTGCTCTATATACTTTTTTATTTTCTGCTTTTGTGGCGATCGCGCACGGAATTTATCTATTTGTAAGTGAAAATTCGAGTCGAAGGTGGCGCTGGACAAAAATAGTTCGAGCTTATTTATTGGCTACAAGTATAGCATTAGCGCTCTTCACCCCTTGGCTGGCGATCGCCATTCGTAACTATGGTAGATTGAGAGATTCAACGAACTGGATATCAGCAGCTAAAATATCTGCTTGTCAGCTAGTCTTTTCGTGGGGAAATACGATAAGACTAATGTTTTTCAATGCTACTAATTTAGACTTTTTAATCTTGCCATTGACTCTGATTTTAGTCGGATATGCAGCCTATTTCACCTATCGGTTTTCCGAACGTAAAGTTTGGTTGTTTCTCTTCACTCTATTTGGAGGTACAGCCTTATGTTTGGCAATTCCAGACTTTATCACTCAGGGACAAAGAACGCTACAAGCTCGATTTTTAATTCCCTGCTATCTCAGCATTCAAATTGCTGTTGCTTATCTTTTTACTACTAAAATTGTTTCCCCTCATTTTCCTCAATGGCAAAGAAAAATTTGGTTATGGATAGCGATCGCTGTTTTCACAGGTGGTATATTTTCTTCTACTAAAATTGCTTACTCAGAAACTGCATGGAATAAAGGTAAAAATCAAAACGATCTTGAAATTGCTCGAATTATCAATCAGGCTACTCGTCCGCTATTAGTTGTCAGTAATTATCAATCTCTGTACGATTGTAACGCTACTTATTTATTTTCTTTTAGCCATTTTCTAAATCCAAACGTTAAGCTTTTACTAGTCAATCAAAAAAATATTGAAATCAATGCAGAGCAATTTAGTAATGTATTTTTATATAATCCCTGCGGTTTGACAGACTTTAAATCTAGCTTTACAAGGGAGTTTTTAGCGCTGATAGCTCGGCTTAAAACAGAGCAAAATTATCTAATAGAGCCAATAAATGTCGAACATTCTAATGTTATTTGGTCATTAAAATCTGTGCAATGAACTGTAGGGGACGCACAGCCGTGCGCCCCCTACAAATGTATTTTACCTGCATAAGAAACGCGATAGTTACAGCCCTTCTTGACTTAAAAAATTTAGCCCCTAAATTTGACTTTTAACCTTGTAATCTGTCCTCAAAACTTCCGAATAGCCAGTTGTTAGTTTTGCTGTATTGATTGTCGGTTGCTTTGTAGCTTTTGGCATGTTGAAAAGAAAGTTTGTAAAAAGCCTAAAGCAGTAAATAGGAATTAGCAAAACCCAGAAAATAGTTGCTACAATTAAAATTGTAAAAGCTAAAAATCTATCTTCCACTGAAGGATTGGGCTGGCGATGAAAGAAGGTCATCCAATTCATCAAAAAGTAGCAACTGCCAGCTAAGAAAATGCAAATTGATGCTGCAATGATAGTGTTCATGCCAAATTCCACGGTTTGAGGTTAAACAGCGGTCACAAATAGTTCTTGAAATTTGCTATTTTGACGGTCATGCGTCATTTGCTAATTGCTAATATATTTCTCATCAGGGCTTTTCAGCTTAAATGAGACGTTAGATTTAGCAATCTGAGATAACTTGAAAATCGCTAGCAATCGCGTTATTGAATACACGTCATCGGCTTTTTATATTGTTTTTATTATTACTAACAACAATCGAGCGATAACTCTCCTTGCGAACAGTTTATGACATATGAAGTTGCGATCGACTCAAATTAACTTCAAATTAACTATTTTATGATTTGGCAGCAACCGCAAATTTGCCGATAGGTGAAATTATCTATATTTGTAATCGGGTGAAATTACGGAAAATCTAAAATTTTTAGAAAGATCGCTGAAAATTGACATATTTGAACTCAACAATTAACTGTAAGAGAGCAGAAAGATTGAAATACTTGCTGCTCCCTCACAAAAACTCTCATTGCTCTAGGCGATTGACGCAGTATGGAAAGGATAGTTTTCTGACTGACGGAGAGGCGATCGCGTCAATGTAAAATGACTTTGGATCGAATCGGTAAGAGTAAAGAAATTTAATAATTGTTCCGCACCTTGCTGAGGATTCCAGCCACATTGAAAATCAGGGAAAAACTGATGAATCTTGTCAAAAGTCATAAATAGACCGCGATCGCCAAAACCATGATGCCCAAAGCTAAAATTCTCAACTTGAAAAACTTCTGCTACCATAGCAGCAATTTCTATCAGTTGATAGTTATGATTTGTATCACCAACATTAAAAATTTGTAGATGAACGAGAGGACGCGGTGCTTGGAGAATGCAATTGATAATTTGGCAGATATCTAGAACGTGGACGACAGGACACCACGATAGACCCTTGCCAGGAATATTAATCTTGTTAGCCGTCCAAGCTAATCCTGCCATATTGTTGAGAACGACATCAAAGCGAATGCGGGGAGAAGCACCAAAAGCAATTGCCGGACGGAGAATTGTCGGCGAGAATTCTGCCGAGGCGATCGTCAATAGATTGCTTTCAATCGCAGCTTTACAAGTAGCAGAAGGAGTTTGAGGACGAACGAGAGATTCTTCCGTGACATATTCTTCCTCACCCGCACCATAAACGCTACAGGACGACAAATAAATAAAGCGACTGACTCCAGCAGCTTTGGCTAAGTTTGCCAAGTGCATAGCATCTCTGTAGTGGATGTTACAGGCGATTTGCGGATGCAAGGCTGGATTCCCGCAGATTTCTCCCGTATGTATAACTGCGTCAAAATTTTGCAAGTCGGTTACTGCCAGCTCAATCAAAGATAAGGCAGCGCCACCGTTCGCTTGACTGACGCTAATCACCTCATGACCTTGTTGTATGAAGCAGGCAACAACAAGGGAACCTACATATCCTTCAGGATCGGTAACGAGAATTTTCATTATTTTCCGATAGCACCCTTGAATATCAGTTATCAGTTGTCGTAGGGGCGGGTTCAACAAATAGATAGACAACTCAGGCAGTTTTTCTGCGGTCAAAACCCGCCCGTACAGTCGTAGTCGCAAATCACAACTAATTCCGAATTCCGAATTCCGAATTCCGAATTCTCCTTTACACTGCTACAGGAGATTTTGCAGTTGGCTGAATGCCGAAATACGCTTCTTGTTCTGCCCGTAATTGGTCGCAAAGTCTACCTGTGGGGAGTTCTACATCGTCGTAAGTGAGAACTTTATCTTTTGGCAGATCTCGCTTCAAGCGACAACCAACAGCCAAACCCATCGGTAAAAGATTTTGCGATCGCACCACATCGGCATTTTCGCATTGTCCGTAAGTCATGTACTCGCCAATGCCATCGAGAGTTTCTCCAGCTTTGAGGTCGATCTTGGCAGTGGTGACGACTTCGACTACAGCACCAGCAATCGGAGTCATGACAGGATCTTGACATAAAACCGCCCGCGCTACTGACAAGGGAACTTCAAAGTGGCAGAGATGGTAGGGAGTGTAAAAACTGTAGAGAGGACCTTCACCCAACTTGTAGAGATTGAGATAGTGTCTCTGTTTCGGGTCGTTGTGGGTTCCAAAGACATATACCCCTGGACCTGGTTTAGCGCCAACGGCATAATCGACGATCCCACCTAATGCTTTTAATTGGTCGAGATCGTATTTATTGGTCATTTCGTCTACATGACCGTCGTGATAGTAGCCCAACATGCCGCGCTGGGCAACTTGCATACCTGTCGCGTTAGCCACGATCGCCTGCTCGAAAGAAATCTTGGTTCCATCAGCAAAACTCGTTACCATACAAGGGTTTTGTCCCCAACGCTGCGCAAAGCCTGCTTGGGTGGTAGGATTGCGGTAAGGATCTTGTAGTCCTTTAATATTGCCGCAGACGAGCGGAGTTAAACCGATACTCTTGACAAAACGGTAGAGATTCATCTGCACGCCTGGTTGGTCGCCATCGCAAGCAGAGAGGATAACCCCAGCGCGATCGGCATAGATTTTGAGGATAGGACCGATCGTCCCGTCGAGTTCCGCATTCATCATAATGACATGCTTGCGGTGGGCGATCGCCTTCATAACGACATGCGCCCCAAATTCTACCGCGCCCGTGACTTCAATCAAAGCATCAATGCCCGTAGCTTGACACAACAGCATTGCGTCATCTGTGACGGCATACTGTCCGGCGGCGATCGCTGCTTCTAAGCCAGATACAGTCTGGACGGCTTTTGCGTCTTCTATTCCCGCTTCCCGATAAGCACGGATAGCTTTATCGACATCGCGGTTAAAAATCGCCACCAGTTCCATACCTGGGACGGAATTAATAATTTGGTTGGCAATACCGCGTCCCATAAAGCCAGCACCAATCATCCCCACGCGAACGGGGTTGCCTGCTTCTGCTCTTGCTTGTAAAGCGCGATCGACAATGATCATGATGTATGTTCCTTGAGTCAGTTATCAGTTATCAGTTATCAGTTGTTGTAGGGGCGGGTTTAGCCAATCGATGAACGACTGAGATAGTTAGTCTTCGGTCAAAACCCGCCCCTACTGGTACGGGTGGGTTGAGCGAAAGACTCATACCCACAGCAGTAAATCTTTGTTCCAAACCCGCCCTTGCAGCAGTTGTCAGTAATAGGTATCTTGCCGCACATAACAATATGGATTGAAAGTGGTTTTTGGTTTATTGTTCCGAGACAGTACAACTTCAATCCTCTGGTATCGTTGAGGGTAGGCAGAAGTTACGCATTTGAAATTTAAAATCTCGATCCCCCCTAGCCCCCCTTGTCAAGGGGGAACAAATGCTCCTCTTCTAATACCAATTACATTTTCCTGGCAACAGAATCTAGTATGTAGCCCCCCTTGTGAAGGGGGGTTGGGGGGATCTGCTCCGGCGTAGGCGAATTCCTGGCAACAGAATCTAGTATGTAGCCCCCCTTGTGAAGGGGGGTTGGGGGGATCTGCTCCGGCGTAGTTGAAAAATCCCAAGGAGGGACAAAATGCCACTCCTGCAAGGGTTTCACTTGGCGATCGCCTCAACTACGCCACTATACTAATTTGAGTTGAATTAGGACTCATATTTAATTTTTGAAATCTACGTAGGATGCGTTACGCCAAAGGCTAACGCATCACTCTCGGTTTTTGGTGCGTTACGCAAGCGCGTAACACACCCTACCCATACTGAGATTTTTCCGCACGTTATGCTTTAGTTTTACCGAAATTAAGCAATAATTTGGATTTGCTGCCAATTCAAACTAGGTAAGCTCCTGAGTCTGGCTATGGTAATAGCTGCATCAATCCCAACTCCATCTTGGTCAAAACTCAGGATGCCCGTGGCAGTATTGTAGAGAAAGTTGGCGCTTGTACCCAGAGCGAGGGGATTATCGCTGCTGACAAAAACACCTGTTGCTGCTTCTGTCAAGCTCAAAGGCGTACCTGCAATTAAGCCACCACCAAAATTAGCAGCAGAGAATTGAAAAAAGTCATCTGTACCAAAATCGGTAATGGTGTCGCTACCGTGATGAGATGAGCGATAGATAAAGGTATCTATACCCCCACCTCCAGTTAGAATATCCCTACTTGCACCACCTTCTAGGACGTTGTTACTAACATTGCCTAATAATTTATCCCTATAAGCCGTACCAATAACGTTTTCAACACTGCTTATGGTGTCGCGCTCCACGAGCGCGTCATACCATTTATTCCCAATTTTTTTGTAGCCTTGAGAACTGGGGTGAACGCCATCTGACCCGAGATCGTTAATGGTTAAACTACCCTCTGCATCTACAAAAGCAACTTTTTTACCTTGGCTAACTTTGTTGTTAACCAGTTGGGGAAGCAGAGCGTTAAAGTCTTCGGCGTTTTCTGCTGCTTCTGGTTTTACACCTTTAGATCCATTTGGATCGATCGGTGCAATGGAGGAAACAAAAATCTGCGTGTTGGGTGACTGTTGCGCAATGCGATCGATCAGGCGGCTCAGATCGCCATACATTTCATTGACAGAACTCGATCCCGTATCGTTTGTGCCAATCGTCAATAGTATAATGTGCGGCTGATAGGTTTTGAGTATACCCGTGTCGAGTAAAGCAGAAATCTCATCAGTCGTCCATCCGCCATGTCCCTCATGGTCTTTATCGCCAAGACTGCTAGATCCATTGGATAGCGAACCCACAAAATCTATGCTCAAACCATCTGCGACAAAATTTTGCCACAACTGTATCCGGTAGGCTCCTGGAGTCGGTTCGACACTGTGTCCGCCTGCGGTTTTAGAATCGCCAAGGGGCATAATTCTCGGCGTTCCTGACGTTCCGTATATCGGCGCTAAGATAACACCTCGGTTGAGATCGGCTACAATCCCCCTGGTGGATTGGCTGTAGTCTACGGTATCGATACCGTCACCGCCAATCAGACGATCTTTACCCTTACCTCCAATCAGAATATCGTTACCTGCTCCACCATCAATAGTATCGTCACCCCCAGCTCCATTGATGATGTCATTTTGGCGATCGCCACGCAAAATTTCGGTAGCTTCAGTACCGTTAATCGCGCTCAACTCTAGACTCCTACACTCACGGGTTCTAATAGTAATGACCAAGTTGCATCTTTAGGCGAAATCTCGCTCACAGGTAAGCGCCACTCAATCGCCAGCGCCGGATCGTTGTAGCGCAGTCCTTTTTCGTAACCTGGAGTGTAAAACTCGCTCACTTGATACACGACTTCAGCATTAGGCGTGAGGGTTTGATAGCCATGAGCAAACAAATCCGGTACGTATAAAGCTCTGCGGTTCTCCGCCGAGAGTTCTACGCCAATATGTGACAAATATGTCGGAGAATCAGGACGCATATCGATAATTACGTCGTAAATTGCACCTTGAGTACACCGGACTAACTTAGTTTCTGTAGCTGGGGGAGTTTGATAGTGCATACCCCTGAGCGTGCCTTTTTTGTGGTTAAAAGACAAATTACACTGAGCAACAGTTGGCTTCAATCCATGGTCGATAAATTCCTTCATGCAAAAAGTTCGAGCAAAGAAACCTCTGCTATCAACTCGCTCGTCTAAGTCAATAATGAATGCGCCTTTGAGTTTTGTTTCGATAAATTTCATGAATTTCTCCAAAAAAATTGCAATGAATGTCTATAACTAAACCCGAACTTTCCGTCCTCATCTTGAGATTTAAAGCAGTGCTTTATCTCTACAATTTGTTGTAAGCATCATGTCGTTGAGAAATTACCTTAGCAGGTACGCCCACTGCTACAGAGTAAGGTGGAATATCTTTAGTGACCACAGCTCCAGCTCCAATTACACTTCCTCTACCAAGGGTTACTCCATCAACAACTCTGACTCCACTACCCAGCCAGCAATCATCCTCAATGACAATTCCCTTTTCTTTGTAAATAATTCCTTGTCCTCTAATGGGACGAGTACAATCCGAAAAATTATGATTGCCAGCATAAATTCCGCCATGAGAAGCAATCAAACAGTTCTTTCCAATGCTGATAGATTTACCAGATAAACAGGTATAGGGACCAATATGAGTATTTGCGCCAATCTCAATCGTACCCATCCGATGAACTTTGATATCAACTCCACGTTCAATTAATGTCCCATCTCCGATCCGAATTCTGCTATTGTGAGCGGAGCTTTTCAAGCGAACGCCAGACTCAAGGGTAACTGAATCTCCAATCCAGATTTTGCTATGTTTTCCGACGTTTTTTAAGATAACTCCAGACTCAATCGTAGTTCTGTTGCCAATTTCGATTCCATGAGGACGTAGAAGTTGAACGCCTCGATGAATTTGAACAGATGTACCTAATCGCGCAAAGATAGTGCGATAGAGCGGCATTTTCAAAATCGAAAATGGAATCCATTCTAGTAATTTAGTGACTAAAGCTTCTTTTCTATAAAGCCAATTTGAAGAAGGCGGATCGTTGACGAAATTCATGATACTGTATCTCTCTACTGAGTTTTAATTTGTCCAATATTCCCATCCAATTTTTTTTAAATTGAAACTTTTAGTTACCTAGCAGTGCGTTTAGGATTGGGATAACTTGTGAAAAATTCTATAACTTTGCTTCAAGATACTACACAAATTTTCAGACAAAGAAGCATTGACAATTTAACACTTAATTTAATTAAGTGCAGCCTCACCAGTTGTTAATACTCCACTTTCAGAATTTTGATTTTCTTTTGGTGACAACTTAGGAGTAGCCTTGCTTAATACCTGTTTCAAGACTTCTTGATACCGTACAGCGTTGAATGTGTTTGTAACTTTTTGACGACTCTGTTCCCAATCCACAGGATAAGCTACACCGTGAATAATATTTAAAATTGACATGACAATTGACTCAGCCGCAGGTTCGCACGTCCAAAAGTCTATCTCAGGGTTAAAAAATTCGGTCAAGGCAGGAGCATTCATAGTTAAAATTGGAAGTCTCATAGCAAGAGCTTCATTCAATTTATTTGGGAGAGCATGGCGTGCTGCATCTCCATCTCCGAAGATACCTAATGCTAGATCGCAGTTCTCGACTAAATATTTAGGTAAAGAGCCATCAGCAAAGTTGAGATCTTTTCTGAGAAAAACACAATCTTCAAGATTTGCTAGCTGAATCTTCTCAGCATAAGTGGCAAAAATAGGTCGGTCTACACCAAATAAATCGCAAGTAAACTGAACTTCTTTTTCCTTTAAAGTTTGCATTGCTTGCAAAATCTTGTCTATGCCGTGCAGCGGAATAAACGTTCCCCACCAGCAAATTTTAAGTACGCCATCCTGCATGAAGCTTCTTTGATGCAGTAGCGTAGTAGAAGTATTGCAGTTAGGAGCAATAAAAACCTTACTGCGATCGACATGAATATCGAGTAGTTTTTCCCAATATACTAATTCATAATCGGCACTATGGATCAAATAATCCGATTTAGTGAGAGCTAAAATATCGAACTCCTTAAAGGCTTTAGCTTTTTTATCGTCAACCTTAATCGTTTTGTATTCTTTTACATAGTTGTCATATAACGAGATATGCATTTCTACAATCAATTTTTTGCGCAGGAGCTTAGCAACCCAAAGAACATTTTTGATATAAATGGTATTTTTGGGCAGCAAATATATAACATCGGCAAAGATAGCCTTAACAAAAAAGTCGAGCCAAGAAAATAGAGTTAAGAACTTGTTGCTCGTCCAATAAAAGTCGGGATTAAATTGAGCAATACAATATTGCGATCGCTGAAGTAGATCGATCAAGACCTTGGAACGATAATTGACCGGAAAAGACTTGCCATATAGCAAAATTTTGATTGCTCTTGTGTTGTTTGACACGGTTGTTTCAGTCCTGAGTTGAAATAGAGTGTAGGGTGTGATAGCAATTCTCGATTGTGTGGATGACATTTGTAGGGGCGCACAGCTGTGCGCCCCTACAGACGTGTATTGCATCTAATTGACAACCGCCATGAGGGAAAGAGAGCAGAGGGAGCAACTACCAATTACCAATTAATGCTTCGGTGGAACTTTCTCTTGTCCCCCCCTTTCATAAGGGGAGCCACTTACGTGCGGAGGTGTCCTCCGTTGAGTAAAGTGGCGTGGGTTAGGGGGGGATCTCTTCTTCAGTAGTGCAGTTGACGATCCCCCAACCCCCTTCAAAAGGGGGCTAAGAAAAAAGTCGCATATGGGGTAATTACCAATTACCAAAATCTGGTGTTAGCTCATCTGACTAACTTCATGTTGCATTTGGTGATACTTCCAGAGATTACCCCGCTGTTGCAACAACTCTTGATAAGTTCCTTGTTCGAGAATTCGTCCTTGTTCTAGCACGACAACCTTATCGGCGCGAACAATAGTTGAAAGCCTGTGAGCGATCGCAATCACCGTGCGCCCTTGAGATAGCTTTTCTAATGACTCTTGAATCAGTCGCTCGGAAACGGAGTCTAAAGCACTTGTCGCCTCATCTAAAATTAAAATATCTGGGTCGCGTAACAAGGCACGGGCGATCGCCAACCGCTGGCGCTGACCTCCAGATAATCGTACTCCCCGTTCTCCCAATTGAGTATCAAAGCCTTCAGGTAGTTTATGGATAAATTCCAGCGCATTAGCGAGTCGAGCCGCTTCCCAAACCGCGTCTTCATCTACCGCTTCTAAAGCGTAGGCAATATTGTCTCGCACAGAAGCATTGAAGATAAATGTATCCTGACTGACTACAGCTAGCTTGCGACGCAGCGATTTAATGTCATAATTTTGCAGATCGATACCATCAATAAAGATTTGTCCTTGGGTCGGGTCGTAAAATCGCGGAATTAAATCGGCTAATGTCGTTTTGCCAGCACCAGAAGATCCAACTAATGCCGTCATTTCACCACAGTTAATCGTCAGCTTGATGTTATGCAATACTGAATGTTGCTTGTCGTACCCAAAATCTACAGACACAAACTCAATCGCTCGCTGTAACTTGGAAAACTGAAGTTTGCCATTGCGTAAATACGTTTTGTTATCAGTCCGCAACAGCTCTTTGATATTGCTGAACGATCCCTGAAAACTGCTGAACTTCGCCCTGGCTCCATCTAATTGACGGCGAATTGGCATTAGACGTAACAAGACAAACAGAAATGTCAACAAACCTGCTGGTTGCAGTTGTCCGTTTGGGATTAAAACAGCAAACGCTAAGAACAAAATGCCAAACAGGATAAAAGTAGCTATCCCTTCCGAGACAGGTTCTACTAACGCTTGGGCAGCTCTGGATTTAGTACTAGCCTGCAACAGTTGCAGACTTGCATCCTGAAACCGCTTGCGCTCGAAGTCTTGGGCAGCGAAAGCTTGAACGGTGCGAATTCCATTGATAAATTCCAACGCTACTGAAACATACCAGCGTCGAGCCTTTGTGGTAGCAAAACTCGCTTCTCGGATCTGCCCTAATAGACTTGTTATCCCCACCGATAGCAAGCCGAACATCATGGCTGTAATTGCCGTCAACTGCCAGGACAGCATGAACATGGAGATCGTATATGCGATGAGAGTCGAACCCCGCGTGAAAAAAGTAGCCAGAACATCAAAAGCCAGCGTAATTTGATTGACTTCGCTCGTCAGGCTGTTAACTAAATTTCCCGCACGGGTCTTGGTGAAAAAACTCAAGCTGAGTGCTTGCAACTGCTCGAAAACTTGCAAGCTTAACCGATATCCTAAAGTATACTGAGCCGTAAAAACGTAAAGCCGTCCTAAGTACGTCAAGCCCAACCGCAGTAGAGTTGTGAGCAGAACTAAAGCAGACGAGCGGAAGAGTCGCTCGCTGGCAGAAGCATTGACCGCTAAAATCCAAACATCAAACCAGCCCACCCCAGTTTGAATTGGTTTGGCGTTGGGATTGAGTACGCTATGTAAGACAGCTAAGATAAACCCAACTCCAAAGCCCTCCAATACTGCCGCTGACAACGTGAAAACTGCTGCCAGAATTGCAATTTGCCGAAAGTGCTTGAACTCGCGCAGGATAAAATAATATTCTTTCCAAAAGCTCGTAGCTACTAGAAAATTGCGAACTGGCGTGGGAAGTTTGATATGCATGTGATTTCTAGATATATGATTTCTAGATATTGATTGCGAATGAGCGATCGCCAAATATGCGTGATAAATGGGGTGTGGAGTTTAGGGTTTAGGGTGTGGGGTTCAATTGTGACTGGTGACTGGTGGCTAGTGGGTGATGGAACCAGAATTGTCCCCCTTGTCCCCCTTGTCCCCCTCTGCCCCTCTGCCCCTCTGCTCCCTACTGTATAAGCCAATTAGAAAAAAGCCTACGTAGTTTATTCAAGCCATGCTGCGGCTGAGCGAGATAAAGGGTTGTATGGTAAACAAAGCTAACTATGCCGCGATCGTCTGCCCAACGAGCGTGCAATTCCTGCAAATCCACAAGCAGTTGCCGATGTGCTACTCCCTCTTGAGGGACAAATGATTTACTGAGCGCGTAACCGATTGTTCCCACCAAATCTAACTCGTGCTTGTAAGTAAAAGTATGGCGGCGGACGCGCCCGAAATGCGAACTTGACATCAAGATCCGACCGACTGAGTTTTGCGGCTGAGGCGTTGGCAGTTCGCTCATTGATGCTTTCACGAGGCGATCGAACTCTACAGAAAATTCGTCATCTGCTGCTCGTTGATTCCAAACGATCGCCAGTCGTCCCGATGGTTTGAGAATGCGGTGAAACTCTGCTAGGGTTGGCTGAGGATTAAACCAGTGAAAAGCCTGAAAGGATGTAATCAGATCGACAGATGCGTTTGGGAGATGAGTTTGTTCGGCGCTAGCATCGCAGAATTTTACCAAGGGATGATTTTGGGCAGCGGTTCGCATTGAAGTATTCGGCTCGATCGCCCAGACGTGGATACCGCGCTCTGCTAGCAACCGCGAGGCTATACCTGTGCCAGCTCCGACATCTGCTGCTGCTAGCTGCGATGGTTCGCCCAGTTCTTTCAAAATGGTATCGATGACGTTGGGTGGGTAAGTCGGTCGATACTTGGCATAATCTACTCCGCGCTCGGAAAATGCGCTGAGTGGGTCGATCTCGTAATATGCTGAATTATTTGCAATCGTCATGAAATTGCTTAGTTTGTAAAAATGTAGTTGTATTTGTTGTTCGCTACTGGACGTGCAACAACTGCTCGTTGCCTATGGCGATCGCATCTAGTTTCATCACATGTTTAATCCGATCTGCCAGTCGCATTGCTAAAGCAACAATAGTCAGAGTTGGATTGGCAGCACCCCCAGTAGGAAAAACAGAACTGCCTGCGACGAACAAATTAGCAATGCCATGAATACAGCAGTTTTCATCGACCACACCTTGCATGGGATCGACGTGCATCCGCGTTGTTCCCATGTGATGCATTCCACCGTAGTACTTGGGTTTAGTACGTCCGGTCAGTTCGCGCCATGACTGAAACTGACCGAGATCGGCTTGAGCAATTTCTTCTCTAAGGATTTCTTCTACCTGCAAGTTGCTCTGAATTTCTAGCTCGCTCGAATGCCAGCGGATGTGTTGTATTCTCCTGAGTCCCAGGCGATCGCGTTCCTCGCCTAGCGTGACTCGAATGTCTGGATTCGGTATTTGCTCCGTAGCCGCCCAAACTTCAAACGCACCAAATCTTTTTTCATCATTTTGAAAATACGACCAACCGCCCTCGCTAATGGTATAGGGCGTTTCCTCAATTTTAAAAGTGCGTCTATAAATATGAGACTTAATTTCATCTATACCATCAATTGCTGCTTGCAAATGCGATCGCGCCTCTGGTAATTTACCCCGTCGTATTGATGAGAGAAAAGTTTTCAATGACTTAACAGCGGGTGACTCATATGCTAACGACCTAGGGACGAGAATTAGGCTTGTGTTTAATAACTGCTGCTGGCGCATCACTGCGTCTGTCAGACTCAGTTTGCCCATAACTAAAATGTTATTTGCCCAGCGGAGATCGTATAGTGCGGTTGAATTAAATAACTGTCGATCTTTCGGTCGAAACACGCCAATTTGAAAAATTGGATGTTCCATAAAAAATCGACCAACTAGATCGTTTTGGTTGCCTAATCCAACATTTTGAGTCTTGTTTGACAGCAGCAACAAGCGAGCATTTTCAATTCCACCTGTGGCAAGAATAAAGATTTTGGCGACTACCCAAAATTGATTTCCCGACAAACAAGCGACTCGAACGCGAGTTATCGCTTTAGCCGTATCGTTAGTTTCAATCTCGACAACATTCGCATTGAGATAAGTTGTAATGTTTGGCGATCGCGCAATTTCACTTTTGAGTTCGTGCGTGAAGACGTTGCGCGGTCCAAACTGATACATGGTCGTTTCAAGCCGCTCTTCAGCTAAAGGTAGCCGTGGAGTGCGATCGTCTTCCCAATCTGCCGCATGGTAAGCGAAGGGTCGCAGTCGGCACAGGTGTTGAGCGCGTTCGTAAAACGGATCGAGGTGAGATTTGTCAAACGACCAGCCACTATATGGCAACCAATCTCGCTGTTCAAAATCGATTTTGTCTAGCGGCAACAGTCTGACGCTGTAGTGGTTTTCTCCGGTGCGATCTCTCCAGCGGTTAGCAGTACCACCAAATTGACGACAGCGAGACCTGTCAAGCTTTTGTTTAATTTCTTCAACTATCCTGCCCTGGGAGAGAGACTGCGTGGCTTCATCCAGCTCGGTTCCCCCGCTTTCGAGCAAACAAACGCGAAAGTTCTGCGAGCGAAATTCATGTGCCAGCGTAGTTCCAGCGGGACCAGTACCGATGATGCAAACTTCGCTCTCAATAACTGTGTTTTCTGGTAATGTCCTAGCATCAACAAACATAATTAATTTGGCGAATCAAATTCGCGGCTACACAGACAAGACCTAATACATTTACGTCGCCAGACCAAAGATCTTGGCGATCCCCCAACCCCCTTCAAAAGGGGGCAAGAGTTCTTTGGGGACAAGACCAAAGATCTTGGCGATCCCCCAACCCACTTCAAAAGGGGACAAGAGTTCCCCCCTTAAAAGGGGGGTTAGGGGGGATCTAGTCTTTACTGAAAAGTATTAGGGTTGAATATCTTTTAATTGCTGGGGCTGGGTACGAGATTTGACTCTGCTAGACTACTGCGCAGTTTCACGACACGGGCAGGCACGCCCAAAGCGATCGCGCCTTCCGGTATGTCTTGCGTCACAACTGCACCAGCACCAATGACAGCACCCTTACCAATGCGTACCCCATCTAGCACGATGACCCCAAAGCCTAACCAGACATCATCTTCGATCGCGATGCCTCCTTTGGTCTGTAAAGGTTGCTTCGCGATCGGCAGATCTGGCGCAATCGCGTGATCGTAGGGATAGAAAGCACAGTTAGGGGCAATCAAGACATTACTACCGATTTGAATCGCTGACTTGTAGGCTGAAAACTGGCAGCGGGGCTGAACGGATGTATTGTCTCCGATTTGCAAACTGCCACCATTCCCTGTCTGAATGCAAGTATCCTGATGCAGGCGCACCCGATCGCCTAACTGAACTGAACCACTATTGCGATCCTCAAAAATTAAAACGCGATCGCTAATAAAAACGTTAGCGCCGAGTTTTAATTGGGAGTGATACACGGTGGCACTAGGCGCAATATATCCTTTTGAGTTGTATTGAGCTAAACGACGACGCTCGTAGTAGGGTGGAATGAACCAGGTAGCAAGCCAAGTAGTAAATCGCCCAAAATAGCCTAATCCAGCAAATTTCATCCAAAAGCGCGACCAGATAGTTACGAGAAAGCTGAGTAATTTATCTGGTTGTCTTATTTTGCCAATTTGAGTCCAGATATTTTGAGTTAAACTGCGATCCATATATTCAGTCACAACTATTACTCTTTTGAATACGTTCGGGTGCAAGTGGAGAATTATTTAAGACTTGAGTGTCAAGTAAGTCTAAGATTTCACTATCTATCTCGGCATCAAATTTTCTGGCAAAATGAAAATTACCGTTAGTGACGATCGGGTAGTCTGTAACAGTTAGCAATCTAGCATAACCACCAAGTTCTAAAGGATAGTCATGATAACGCTTGTCGTCATTACAAAGATTGAACTGCTGACTATTAACTAATACGGTCTGAATCAGAGATTCTTCAGGACCGATCGTTTTTTTGTAATACTTCAAAATGTCGGGATGTTGGTTCAAATAGTCGAGTAAAAATTTGACACAGGCTCTTGAGAGGGTATTCCAGTACCATCCTCGATAACATGTAAAATCTCGACCGAACGGAGTTTTTGTTTTCAGTCCGACCATAGAATATCGCCATTTTACAATCAGCGGCGTGTAGTGTTGAATTTTTCCAGAATACTTTCTTAACAGCCAGTTAATTGATTCTGGAACCCGCACGTACTGATTAAAAAATCGCTGAATGCTCTTCTCATTCCAAGCGGATTTTTCTGCTAGCGGATCGTAATAGCGAATAAAGCCGTCGTATTCAGTTTGAGCCAGAAAATTTTCAGTTTTAGATATGGGTTGAGTAGGATAGTCTTGACCGGAAAGACAGATCAACCAATCAAAATCAGGAACGCGATCGAACAACCAATTAATTGCATCTAAATAAATTTCTAGGATTGAGAAATTACCTCTTTGAACCAGTTTATTTCTTTCGATAATTTCGACACCTGAATAATTGCCTAAATCTTTTATAGCTAAATTAGATACGCTAAAGTCATGATTGACTAAAACTAGAGAGTTAGGACTTTGTTTTTTAATCACCCGAATCAAACGAGATATTTGCTGCGGGTTTTTGTGACTTTGAATAAAGTAGCAAACCTTCATTTTTCTGCATGTTTAAATAGATGAACGATGCAGACTACTCCCCTGATGGAAGTATAAATGACTTCACATGTTTGATAATTTGGATTATTTTTATTGCAGGCGTAAAAGCATTTAAAAACATTAGACAAGAGAAATGAACCCCTTTTGCAAAGGGGTTATGAGAGCGAAGATTCGATCGGTCAGAAACTAGAGCGCTAGAACTTGATATTTGATACAACCTTGCAATCGTCCCCAGCGCCGACCGAAGTGCGCTATCCATCTAACACGGTTTTGCTGAGAAAAAATCTGCGGGCATTGCTTTAATATACGCCACCAAGCCTTTAAGCCTACTTTCCAAGAAAGCTTAGGCATACCTAGCGCTTTGTATTTTTTGTACAGGAGAACATTGTACTCTCCTGCAAGGCGCGCCTGACGGTAGATAGCCCTGATGCGATCGCGCAAGCGGTAGTGAACGACTGCCTCTGGGACAAAATGGAGCTTTGTCCCAGCAAGCTGTACCCTCCAGCAGTAGTCAGTGTCTTGAACTTTGAGCATAGTTTCATCAAATCCACTAACAGCTTCATGGATCGAGCGCTTGATGCCAAGGTTACTACTAGAAGCATGGGGTAGAAAAGGGGGATGGCTAGTTAGCAATTTATCTACCTGAGTCAGAGGGCGATACGTGAGCATCCAAGGTTCGTTGAGCTTATTGTACTCGCGTTTGCCAGCTACAAAATCATGCTGGGAGAGTGCTTCGCCTATAGCCGCTACCCATCCAGCAGCTACCTCATCATCGGCATCGCAAAACGCCAATGCCTCACCCGCAGCCACAGACGCACCAACATTTCTAGCATGTGCCGCACCTTGCCGAGCGGATGAGTCTACAATCTGTAAGTTAGGTAATCTTTCCTGATATTGCTCGGCGATCGCAACTGTTTCATCTGTCGAACCGTTATCGGAAATAATAATTTCCCAAGGTTGATACCACTGTTGGGTTGTCAGTGCTTCAAGTTGACCGGAAATAGTGCCAGCTTCGTTGTGACAAGGAATGATTACACTTAGTTTCATAACTCTTTTTAGATGCACCCAGTTTGCGTTTGACGTTTAATCTTGTGCTAGGCGACTTTAAATAGCGATTCTCATTAGATCGCCATAAATCGTAGGGGCGCACAGCTGTGCGCCCCTACTCGCGGATCTCATCCTATGGAATAAGTCGCCAGGACACAACAGCGGGTCGAGCAAGTTAGCCGATCGCTCCTGCTGTGGCTTCAGCACGACTCATCTGCTCTTGAATTCGATCTGCTAGCCGAATGGCTAGAGCCACAATCGTGAGTGTAGGATTGGAGAGTCCGCTGGTGGGGAAAACGGAACTACCAGCGATATATAAATTGTGAATTCCATGCACTTGACAATGCTCGTCAACCACACCTTCCCTGGGATTGTGACTCATGCGAGTTGTGCCGATGTGGTGGTATGAACCGCGCAGCGATCGCCAGGAAGCGTCATCGTCCCCCATTTCAATTTGCATTTTGCCAAGTCCAGACCGCTCGAATTCTGCCGCAATTAATTGCTGCGATCGCTTAATCGTATACTTGTCAATCGGACTCAAACGCCAGTCTAACTGGACGCGATTCATCCCTAATTTATCGCGATCGCGGCTGAGGGTAATTCGGCTATCGGGATTCGGTGCTTGTTCCCCAATTAAGTGAGTTTCGCACAATTGCGGCTGTTTCGAGGAGCCTTTTTTCAGCAACTTCTGATAGGCTTTAGCCGCAATCCGATCGACATTGGCGATCGCCGTCGTCAGATCTTGGATTAAAGTCGTGTCATTGCTGTGCTTGTTACCTTCCTTAATGCTGGGGAAATACTTCCGCCTGTGTTCCTTATGTTCCTGAAGCTTGGGAAAAGCTTGATGTCCGACTGCGCGCGGTTTACCTAACTGCTTCAATCGCGTCACCGCTCGTACCCATTCTTCCTCATAAGGTATCAGTCTCGCGGCAAAGTTGAGCATTTGCTCGCGCTCTTGCACTTCTTTCGATAGTCCTAGAGCCGTCGCCACAGATGTCTCGTCAATCTGACAATTTCTGCCCGTGTATAGGGGGATTTGACGGGAAGGCTGTAGTTTTCCAGAAATGAGATAGGGATGCTCCATGAAGAATCTGCCCACCAAATCGTACTGGTTGCCGACTCCACCACCTTGCACCCGGTTGGAAGCTAGGAGCAAGCGGGGATTTTCAATTCCACCCGCTGCTAGCACGAAGACTTTTGCTGCTACCGAGAACTGTTTGCCATCAGAGCTTGCCACCCGCAGCCGCGTCACGGCTTGAGCGCCTTCGTTGGTTTCAATCTCCAGCACGTTGGCATGGAGATAGGTGGTGATATTACTTGCCTGCTCGATTTGGGCGCGATACGCTTCGCCAAAGCGTAAGTGGGTTGATGGAATAATTTGCCACAGATAAGTAGCCAGCTCGTCTGTCGAAAATGGCACTTGTCGCCGTTGCTGTTGCGCCAATCCCTCTTGCCAATAGTCTAAATCGTATTCAAACGGACCCAAATGACAAGCAGTTTGCGCCCGTTCGTAGTAGGGGTCTAGCTCCGCTTTCGGAAAACACCAACCGCTATAGGGCATCCAGGGACGATGCTCAAAATCAATTTCATCCATCGGACGACTCCAACCGCCCCACAAATTCGTCGAACCGCCGAAATAGCGCCCCCGCGCTTCTTTCAAGGGAAAATAAGCTAGACCTGTATTCTCGCCCGCATACAGCGATTGAATCTGTTCCTCATAGTCAAATCCGCCACTTTCAAGCAAACAAACTTGTTCGGGGCGATCGCGCAACTCTCGTGCGAGCGTAATTCCTGCCGCACCAGCACCAATAATACAAATGTCTGTTTCTACCAGACTTTCTGCTGGTAATTTCAAAGCATCAACTAACATGATTACTCCTAGTCAATTCTGCTATATCTAATGCGGCATCTAAGCTAGCTCTTAATTTCTCGGTCAAGCCTGCGACATGAGGTTCTTTGAGCATAGAGCCGTGATGACCGGAAACGTCGTGGCTTTCCAATTCTCCGACGAGATTCCCCCAGCCGTATTGCGGATCTCGGTCGTACCAATCATCGGGTGTGGGAAAATCTCGTCCCATGTAGTACCAACCCATCGGGGGTTCGCTAGCGCGAAACAAAGTTACCTGACCTGGGTAAACTTGCGGTACGTAAGCTTTTACTGCACGCCTGATACAAATTCCTATATATCTTCTTTTCCGTTCGTAGGGCCAGTCCAGCCACTGAATTCTGAATAATTGATATAGCCGACAAACATTTTTGTTGTATACTCTCAGCCATGCACTTCTGAGCATTTTTAAAGGATATTTGGCTCCCAGTCGGAAAAGGTTGCGCCAGTGACGCGCCAGTCTTTCTGGAACTGATACTGGTGGGAAACTACCAGGTACAAAGGTATCAAACAAGCCTAAAAAAGCGACTTGCTCGCCTTCTGCGTGCAACTGCTGGGCGATCTCATACGCCACCAAGCCTCCAGAAGAAAAGCCGCCTACAAAGTAAGGTCCTTCTGGCTGGACGGTACGCATTTCTTGAATGTAGAAAGCCGCCATCTCTTCAATTCGATCTAGGGCTGCTTCTTTGCCATCGACTCCGCGTGCTTGCAATCCATAAAAAGGTCGATCCGTTCCCAAATGGTTAGCTAATTCGTTAAACACAAGCACGTTTGCGCCATTACCATGAACGCAAAAGAAGGGTGGTTTCGAGCCATTTGGTTGAATTGGCACGAGCGAAGACCAAGATGGTGATGTTGTTTCACCTAGAACGCTTGCTAGTTGTTCCACCGTGGGAGACTGGAGCAACGTAGAGAGGGAAAGACTTTTGCCAAATGTTTGCTCGATTTGAGCGAATAAACGGACGGCGAGTAGCGAATCTCCCCCAATCTCAAAAAAATTGTCTCTGATGCTGATGGGCGTAATTTCTAAAAGCTGTTCCCAGATCTCGACCAGTTGAGTTTGGGTAGAATTCTGGGGTGCTACATAGTCTGCTTCTAAATTGGATTGGTCTAATCGAACTGTTTGGGCAGAATGGCTCATAAGAAAAGATGAGAATTGTGGAAACTGCTTAGCTTCACGTCGATGGAACGCGACTGCGGCAAAAGAGATCCCCTCTAGCCCCCCTTAAAAAGGGGGGAACAAAGCCCCCCTGACTTAGAAGGAATGCCCCACTTAATCAGACAAGAACAAAGCCCCCTGACTTAGAAGGAATGCCCCACTTAATCAGACAAGAACAAAGCCCCCCTTTTTAAGGGGGGTTGGGGGGATCTTCTGCGGCGTAGACGCTTAATTTCGACGTTTGAAAATATTACCCAACGATTTGAGTACGCCACCGCTTGTATCGTTACTAGGCACTGATGTTGTAGCGACTAAAGGAATTGGTTTAGCGATCGCCGGGACAGTATTGCCTTTTTTCAGCGCGGCTTCGTTGGCTGCTTCATCGCGCAAAACTCGCTTCAACACTTTGCCTGTGGGGTTTTTGGGAATGGAATCGACAAATTTAATCGCTTTTGGCATTTTGTAAGCTGCCATTCTCTCGGCGCAGAAAGCAATCATCTGTTTTTCGGTGACGTTGCTATCTGGTTTCAGAATGATGTTGGCTTTGACAATTTCGCTTTTTTCTAAATCGGGAACGCCATAGACAGCAACTTCGGCAACTGCTGGATGTTCGTAGATCACGTTTTCGACTTCAGTGGGATACACCTTAAATCCAGCTACGTTGATCATGTCCTTAGAGCGATCGACGATGTAAAAGAAGCCGTCTTCATCCATGTGTCCGATATCGCCAGTGTAAAACCAACCATTTTTGATCGTTTCGGCGGTTTCAAATGGACGATTCCAATAACCGAGCATGACGTTTGGTCCCCGAATTGCGATCTCGCCTACCTCCCCTGGCTCGACTTCTTTGCCATTGTTGACGACTTTCATTTCCACATTTTCGATCGCCGTCCCAACTGACCCAGGTTTGTAGATATAGTCGTGGTTGTAGCTGGCGCAGGGAGATGTTTCGGTTAAACCGTAGCCTTGATGAATGACCAACCCGTACTTGTCGTACCACTTCTGAGCAACTTCCGTTGGCAGGGGTGCGGCGGCGGAAAAGTAAAACCGCACGGACTTGAGTTGGTCTTTAGGCAGATCCATATTCAGCAGCACCAGGAAAACTGTCGGCACGCCGAAAAACATAGTAATTTGTTCGTCAGTGACAGATTTCAGGATTTGCGTCAAGTCGAAATTACGGTGTAATACCAGCGTGGCACAGGCATTAAGTCCGGCATTCAGGACGGCATTTTGCCCGAAACAATGGAATAGGGGCAGATAAAGTAAGATCCGCTCCTCAGCCTGCATTCCACAACAATGTTGCTGCGAGTAGCTGTTGGAAATTAAATTGCCATGAGACAGGGTAGCCCCTTTAGGAAACCCTGTCGTTCCCGAAGTATAGACGATCGCCGCCGGAGCGTAGCGATCCATTTCTACCCCACGGGCGCTGGGTGAAGCATTCGCCATCAGTTCGGCGAGGCTAGTTCCCTCAGTGGCTGTACCTTCAGCAATCAGAACGTGTTTGAGCTGCGGTAAGTCTTGTTGGGGAATATTTTTCACCAGATCTGCTGTCGTCACCACAGCCTTAGCACCGCAGTCGTCGAGGATAAACTTGACTTCACTGCTTTTGAGCATGGCATTGAGCGAAACGGCGATCGCGCCCAGTTTCAAAATGCCCAAATAGGAGATGATAAATTCGGGAATGTTGGGCAAAAACAAGGCAATGCGATCGCTGCGGTGAACGCCTAAATCCCGCAACCCGTTGGCAACGCGATTAGCTAGCCGATCTAATTCAGCATAAGTAAAAGTCGTGCCTTCAAAAATCAGTGCAGGTTTATTGGGAAATAAATGACAACCGCGTTCTATATGCTGTGTGATGTTCATGGCATTGGCATACTTATAGGGCTGTTGCATGAGATCCCCAACCCCCTTAAAAAGGAGCATTCATTCCCCCCCTTAAAAAGGGGGGCTAGGGGGGATCTCTTCTGTCGTAGTCAAACAGAAAATTGGTCTTACTTCAAACTAGACAAAACACTTTGCATTGCTGCCACAATCCGACCGCCAGATGCAATATCAGCGGCAATGCGAGCAATATGATCGTCTAGCGGTTGCTCGTTATCGTTGCGGATGTAGGGACGATCTGCTGAAGGTGGAACGCCAACGACCTCGCGCACGGCTAGGTACAACTCTCTAGTTGTAGGTGAAACGCACTCGCTTGCGTCGTAATGTTCTGCGATTAATTTTGTCCGCAAGTCAACAGCTTGGACTCCAAACATCAGTGCCACTGCCATATATTGTTGGAAGATCTCAATCGATCGCCGTGCTAAATTGGCGGAAGCAAATCCTTGGCTGTTGATATTTTGGTTGAATTGTTCGGCGTGGGTGGGGTAGCGATCGGCGATCGAATTGCCATAGAACGACAGTATGGGCATGATCGAGTTACCCGTGATTTGCAGTGCCTTCAATCCCATATTGACGCTGCGCTCTCTGTTGCCAACTAAAGACGGTGACAGTCCGTGGTTAAATTCTGGAGCGACCAAAAGCGCAATTTGGACATCGAGATGCTTGGCTAACATCCCCATGTGGTAGCGCAGGCGATCCATTCCCATGCCTACGTACTGTCCGAGGAAGTTGCCACCGTGGTAGCTAGCTTGTTGCTCGGCATCGATTAGGGGATTGTCAGTCACCGAGTTCATTTCTTGCTCGATTTGAGTCGTAATCTCCGCCAAACCATCGACAATGGGACCCATGTACTGGGGCAAGCAACGCAGGGAATAACGGTCTTGGATCGGATCTCCACCGCGATAGTCATGCGTACCATTCAACTCATCGCGGATTAACAGCGAACCCACCAAAAGATCGAGCATTTGACTAGCTGCCCACTTTTGCCCAGGGTGCGGTTTGCGCTCGTGGATAAATGGGTGGAATGATTGATTCGTGCCATGTAAGCCTTGAATCGCAAGTGCGTGCGCCCCCATTGACAGTGCGAGGAGAACTCTTGCGTCGTAAACGCAATTTGCTGCGATTCCCGTCATTACCGAAGTCCCGTTCATCATTGCCAGCCCTTCTTTAGGTAGGAGTGGCAATGGTTGTAGTCCCAGTCGATTTAGAGCCGTGGGAGCATCGACTTCTTCCCCGTTGAAGTCAACTTTATAACAGGTATCGAGTCCAGTAATTGCACCAGTGATGTATGCCAAAGGCGTGAGGTCGCCACTTGCCCCAATCGAACCAAATTCATGGACGTGTGGCGTGACATCGGCATTCAGAAAAGCTTCCACGCGCCGGATCAGTTCGAGCCGAATCGCTGACGCACCGTACATATGGGAATTAGCCCGCAAGAGCATCGCCGCCCGCACATCTGGTTTCGACAACTTTTGTCCCGCGCCTGCCTTGTGATACCAAATCAAATTATTTTGCAACAGTTGAGCAGATTCCGGCGAGATTACGACATTCGCCATTCCACCAAAACCAGATGTCACGCCGTAAATTGGCGCTCCCGATGCCACTGCATCAGCAATGTAGTCGCACGATGCCTGAATGCCTTGCAAAACATCTTCGCGATCGCTCAAGCGCACCTTTGCGCTATGCCGTGCCACGCTCACGACATCATCTATGGTCAGGCTATTGTCACCGACAACAACAGTCTTGTTTGGATCGTTAACCAGAAGTGTCTTGTTTGTTTGTAAATCAGCTACGTTCATGTAGAAGTTCTCTGTAGAGGACAAAATCAAGTCGTCAGTCGCAAGCTATAATTCGCAATTAAATTCAAGTGCGTTTGGCTGATTTAACCAATCGCGCTGTCTCCGTTTAAACCAATACGCTTCCGATAGGACGATCCCCCCTAGCCCCCCTTAAAAAGGGGGGAATTGTAGCCTCCCTCACAAGGAGGAAATCGTAGCCCCCCTAACAAGAGGGAAATCGTAGCTCCCCGATCTTCGGGGGGTTGGGGAGATCTTCACCTGTGCGAAATTTAGAAATGCAAAAAAGGCGCGAAACATCGCGCCTTCATACAGCTCATATTGAAAATTGTTCGAGTCGTGTTGAGGATGGAACTATTATCTGACTATCTGACCGAGCAGCTCATTTCCGAAAAGTAACAATACTTCTAACTCACTAGGACTGTTAAACTGCACTCTCGGTGTCGTTTCTAACAACCCACAATGCCATGCACTGGGATAAGTAAACTAGTAAATTGTATATTTTACTTATAACGAAAAGTACTGCGATTGTCAAACAATTATTCCTGAAACAGACTCACTGGGAAGATCGTTCATGCGGTTGGATGCTCGATTGGTTGTGACAATACGTATTTTTCTGGGTATTTTTCGGGATCGTTCGGGGATGAATCGATCGCGGTAGCACCCGTAGTATTGTTTAAGGAAAATATACCGTGAGTGTAGTCCCACACTAGAGCGATCGCAAAGATCGTAATTATCAGTAAAAACCCCACTAGCAGTAAAATCAATAACATTATTACGCCCTTTCAGCAAAAATTATGCAACTGAATATACGCAAACAGATCGTCACCATAGATACTGTATTGTTTTTTACGATCGAACTTAGTAAAGACTTAATAAAGATGTCGATGAAAAAAGTTTTCTAATTGCGCTAGTAGCAAAGGAGAATCAAAATTTTTCCCGTGTCCGCCGCCTTTCACAATTTCTAACGACACCTCCACCCCCGCCTGCTGTAGCGCCTCAAACAATAATTGACTTTGATTGAGCGGCACTATAAAGTCATCATCTGCATGGAAAATCGCGAAAGGGGGAGCATCTTCATTGACATAAGCGATCGGGTTTGCCTGCATTGCTTTTTCCTGATTTTCCTCCACAATTCCGCCGATCAGCAATGCTTCGGGAGCATCAACCGCGCTATGAGAGATCTGCCGAGGAAAATCATTTATGCGGGTGAAATCCGTAGGAGCAAACCAGTCGCACACAGCTTGGACGCAGCTAGAAAAATTCTCCCAGCCCCCCTCGCCTTCCAATTCTTCAACGCTGCCAGTTGTCCCCAAAAGCGCCGCTAAATGACCGCCAGCCGACTGACCCCAAACCCCAATGCGATCGCGATTTAGATGCAATTCTTTCGCATGAGCGCGCAAAAAACGCACAGCACATTTACAATCTTCAATTTGGGCTGGGAAGATAGCTTCATGACTCAAGCGATACTCAATGCTAGCGCACAAATATCCTTGGCGGGCAAAGGGAAGTAACAGTTCGATTCCTTGCTCTTTATTTCCTTCCATCCACGCTCCACCATGTATCCATACCAGACCAGGCATGGGCATTTCAGGTAAGATTTTAGAGTGGAGAATGTCCATTTTCAGGGCGCGTTGTCTACCCCGAGTAAACACGATGTCCCGCCGATGAATTAAATCATGAGGAATTTTAGTTTTCTTGAGTTTGTGGAGTCGTATGGGCGCATAGCTATGCGCCCGTACCAGAGTCGGGAGTCGGAAATTGCTTATTAAGTTAGCTTTTAGATAATTCATCAGTAGTAGGGTAGGTAATGTCCACCTTACGCTTATTAACTGTGTTTCCGGTTGGGCATCACCCATATCTAATACTTCAATTTCAACGCTTAAATTTTACTGACTATATATTTTCAACTTTGCCAAGTCAAACAATATTAGTTTGAATAATATTAATTCATCGAATTGGTAGATGCAGCCCGTGAAAGTGAGCCATCTCAATAATAGTCTTTATGCGCTACTGAGTAATCTTTTACTCAATCGCGCGGAGCAATATCTGTGTATCTAGCGTTGGCATCTCCAACCCTAACTTCATCAAAATAAAGTTCTCTTTCGCTAACGGTTGATTTTTCTGGGTGGTTTTTCCAATCACCCTTATATATTCCAATCTTGAGATATGGTCCCCTCGCATCATTATAATTATTTAAACCATTTCTTCTCACAACTAATTTGCCATCTTGCCAAACCTTCAATAGACCATTTGAACCACTAGACCACTTAACATGAAATACGAAGTCTGTCCACCTTCCGGTTTGGTAAAGACCTAAATCTACTACCTCTTTACCTTCTGGAACTACTGTAACTCGTTTTGAGTCCCATTTTCTGTTTAAAATGAATTTACCATCTTTTGTACTGAGAGAAAGAGCTGGAGATTTCCAAGTTTCACCTAAGTTTTTATCTGGTAGATCGTGCCATTGAGCGATAATTTCACTAGATGGGTCTTGATGATAGTTAGCAGGTAAGAAAACACTAAAACCGTACCATATTTCTGAATCTGGCGGAACTTCTCCCAGCCTCAATTCCGCACGCTTCACACCATCAATACGAGTGTCTTCTTTTTTCAAAAGAAACTTAACAGCTTGTTTTCCGGCGCGTACGGGAGAGTTCACAAGCTGAGCTGAGTATTCGTAGCGAAATTCTGCTCCCCACTCAGAAAATCCCGATTCAAAATCACTCAGAAAAACTAGAGTATCGCTGTTGACTTTGCTACTGAAAGGAATTAACCAAACTGACATGAAGACTAAAAGTAACGTAGTGGCTGAACTTAAAGTTATAAAATCTAGCCACTTTCGATATGGTTTATACTTATTTTGAGACATTCTCTAACCTCTAAATGATTGCAAGTGGAATGACTCCACTTTTTCAATGGATTAGTAGAAATGCTGAGGTGATTTAACATAATTCCTCCCCTGATTTGTAATCGTAGGTTCAAATGCGATTAGACGAGAACGGAATTTAAGTTTCTAATTTCCTGAATTGTAGATAGGAGATCGGCTTCGTGTTGGCTTCTACTTTCTACATGGTCGGGATAAAAGAATTGTTGTACTATGTCGCTACCAAAGCCCAGAGTACAACGGGTATCTAAAACAAATTCCAGCGTTAAACAAGCAGAGCTAAACGTAAAAACTCTAAGACTTCGCAGATTTGATAAGTCTGTGTTTAAGAAAACCTCCATGAAGATTAATTCAAATGGAAGATAAAACAAAAAGTCTTCAGCTAGCAGAATTACATCTGCATAAAGATCGCTAAGATTAGACTTTAATTGCAGTAACTTCTCTCTAGAATTTCTAGGGTGTGGTTTAATTAAGAGAACTTCATCAGGGCGAATTCCTTTAGTTACCAAAAACTCTCGATAGGCAGCGATTTCATTCTCTGTGGATATTCTGCCCGACTCAGAAAAATTACTCGTGAGTAAAATTGACGTAGGAGCAGTTTGAATGCGATCGCATAGGTTTTCGATATAGCTAATATCGATAAACTCAGATAGTTTGGCGCTTAACTTTTGAAAAGTTTCTCGGTAAACATCCCTGTCAAGAATAATCGTTGGAATTGCCGGTTCTTGTCCAAAAGCAAATGGAAGCGAGAAATAACCAATGTCTAGCTTTTGTTCGCTCAGCGATCGCTTGCGAGGGAGAAATTCTCTGAGTTTATCCTTTGACAACTTATAGATAAAGTCTAGATAATTACGCGAATCTCTCAATAAATTAGCTTTAGGGAAAGCCGATTGTGCCGTGTAAACTCCAATGCCGTTACCGTAGCAAATCTTTTCGGCATCTTGATAGAGATTCATCACCAACTGGTCTTCAAAGTCGTATTCGTGCGCTAGAAATATTTCATCAAAATGCTGACTCCCTATTAATGCATGAACCAAGTCAGTCACTTTAGATAAACCAGACTGCTTCACTTTTTGGGAAATTGCTTGTTTTTGCTCCAAGGGCATATAAGCAACTTTTTTCCAAGTGCAAATCGACCGAGCCATTTTTTCAATCAAAGCAGCAAATTCCTCACTTTGTCCTTGGGGAGCAAATAGAGGAGTAATTAGCAAGTAGTTTTCGTACTGCAAATTTTGGTCTTGTCGTGCCTTTTCTCGATAATTCATGACTGACAAAACCGTGACGAGTTGAATGCTGCCAAAGCAAACGACAAGCCGCTTAATTATTTTTGATGTTGACATACTTTATTTCTATGCGAGTGAATTTATTTCACCGTTTGGAGGGCAACAATGAGATCGCAGATCTCGCGAACTGCACCTTGTCCTCCTGGTAATTTAGTGATGTAAAGAGCGCAGTCTTGATTGGCACGCATGGCATCAGCTACCGTTAAAGGACAGCCAACAACGTGCATGACTTCTAGATCGTTAATGTCATCACCAACATATGCCACTTGAGACAAAGATATGTCTAAGTTTTGACACAGATGAATTAGAGTCGGTAATTTATCTTTAATCCCTAGATAAGCGTGATTAATTCCTAAATCTTTGGCGCGATGAAGGGTGGATGAAAAAGACTTAGCTGTAATAATGGCAACTTCTACGCCAGAGTACATTAATCGCTTTAATCCTTGACCATCCTTGATGTTAAATCGCTGCTGAACCTCACCGCTTTCGGAGTAGTAAAGACCCCCATCTGTGAGGACACCATCAACATCAAGAACTAACAATTTGACTTGCGACAAGCGCGCATTTCTTTCAGAAATATTGTGCGAATCTCCTTGAAAGCTGCTATGCGATCGCAATTCGGGTTCAAATTCAAAAATGGTTGTCATGTTAAACAAGGGCTGGAGTTACTTCTAAACAGTTACGGACGTTGATAATTTGCCTCAACACGGTTTCCAATTGAGCCAGAGGAATCATATTTGGACCATCACTTGGTGCATTGTCTGGATCTTCGTGAATTTCCATAAATAAGGCATCAATTCCAATGGCAGCGGCGGCTCTTGCCAAGTAAGGTACGAATTGGCGCTGTCCGCCAGATTTATCACCTTGACCCCCCGGCATTTGGACGCTGTGGGTAGCATCAAAGACTACGGGATACCCCAGCGATCGCATTTGTGGTAAAGACCGAAAATCTACTACCAAAGTGTTGTAGCCGAAACTCGTACCGCGCTCGGTTAAAAGAATCCGCTTAGTTCCAGCTGCTTCTAACTTGCGCACGACTTGCCTCATATCCCAAGGTGCGAGAAACTGACCCTTTTTGACATTGACAACTTTACCTGTTGCTGCTGCTGCCAAAAGCAAATCGGTTTGCCGACACAAGAAAGCAGGAATTTGTAGAACATCAACCACTTCTGCAACAGTCGCTGCTTGGTGGCTTTCGTGAATATCGGTGAGGACTGGGACTCCGACTTCCTCTTTTACCCGTTGGAGAATTTTGAGTCCAGATTCTATCGGTTGTCCGCGAAAAGAATTAATTGAGGTGCGATTGGCTTTATCAAAGGAAGACTTGAAGATAAAAGAAACACCCAAGCGATCGCACACTTTAGCAATTTCCTCTGCCATTTTCAGCGTAAAGTCTCCCGATTCAATCACGCAGGGACCACCAATTAAGGTGAGAGGACAGCCATCGCCAATGGAGAGAGTTTTGGAAATTTGGGTTTGAATCATTGTGGTTACTGATTGATGAGATACACGATCTGTAGGGGCGCACATTTGAGTAGGGGCGCACAGCTGTGCGCCCCTACGATTGTTTCAAAAACCTACTACCTAGCAACGGGCGCAACGTCTTTGTTGCTAGCGCGATCGCTGCCCGCAAATGGCAAGATTTTCTTCGCAGGCTGTTTCTTCTGCCAAGAAATCCCTTCATAGTTAGCCAAGCCTGTAACGGCAGACTCGCTGCTCAACCGCACCAAGTCGAGAACGGCAACGTTACTCTTGAGTCCTTGTATGTTGCTGAATTCCGGTCGTTTTTGAGTAATCGCTAGAGTTTGGCATTCATTCAACACGCTATCGATATCTGTGCGCAAAATGCGATCGATTTGCGGTAGCTGGCGTTGCAGGTATTCTAAGTTACTACCTAATAGCACCTCTAGATTTACGTCTGGATCGTAGACCGAGATTTCTAAGCCATCCTGCCACAACTGACGGATGAGGCTAATGACGGGACTTTCGCGCAGATCGTCCGTACCTGCTTTAAAACTCAAACCCAAGATACCGACGTGCTTAGCACCAGTTTCGTGAATTTTGATCCGAGCTGCTTCAATTTGCAACGTGTTGCTGGGTAGTACTGAGTCTAGAATCGGGATTTCAACCCCCAACTGCCGAGCGTTGAATATCAAAGAGCGCAAGTCTTTTGGTAAACAAGAGCCACCAAAAGCAAATCCAGGCTTGAGATAGGCAGGGGAGATGTTGAGCTTAGTATCGGCACAAACGAGCTGCATCAGGACGTGACTATCTATTCCCAGGCGATCGCAAATCCGACCGATTTCATTACTAAACCCGATCTTGAGTGCGTGAAACGTATTGTTAACTACTTTCAACAATTCCGCTTCCTCTAATGCCACGCGATGTAAAGGAGCCTGGATATTGCTATAGAGTTGGGCGATCGCATCACCCGATTTTTTGTCTAATTCCCCAATTACGGTATAAGGAGGCGCGTGAAAATCTGTGACTGCTTCCGTCTCGCGCAGAAATTCTGGATTGACTACCAAACCAAAGTCCTCGCCAGCAGAACGCAGCGAATGCTGTTCTAGCAATGGTAGGAGAAAATCGCGGGTTACGCCAGGAAAAACCGTACTGCGGAGAACGACAACGTGATAGCGTTGCGAATGCTTCAACCCACTACCGATCTGTTGGGCAACTCCCTTAATATAGTTAAGCATTGGACTACCATCAGCCATGCTAGGCGTACCAACGCAGATCAGCGAAGCATCAGCTTCAGCAACGTATTGTTCGCCATCCGTGACAGCCCGCAACCGTCCTTGAGCGATTCCTTGCTGAATTAACTCATCTAAATCGGGTTCTTTTAACGGACTGCGCCCGCTATTAAAGACTTTTACTTTTTCTGGATTAAGTTCTACACCTATAACATCATGTCCGGCTTGCGCCAAGCAAGCAGCAACAACTGTACCGACGTAACCTAAACCCCAAACGATAACGCGCATTGTTATTTTCCTATTAGTAGTAGTGGTGCGTAGTGCGTGATTTATTGCCAAATACTTTTTGGTTAAGGCAAGATCCCCCCTAACCCCCTTAAAAAGGGGGGAACAAAAGCCCCCTTTTTAAGGGGGTTGGGGGACCTCCAAGATCTGCGTTACTAACCGAGATATGTTGGATTTACTGCTTAACGACAGTTTGAGCAATTAGGGCTTGCGCTTGTAGCAGATCGCTCGGGGTGTTGATTTCTAGCACGGCTTTTTGAGTTTGACAAACGACGATCGCATAGCCGTGTTCGAGTACGCGCAACTGTTCTAAACCTTCGCAGTGTTCTAATGGTGTCGGAGTCAACTGAGCGTATTTGGCAAGAAAATCGCGACTAAAAGCGTAGAGTCCGAGGTGGTGAAATACTGGAGCCGCACCTTGGTTGCGAAAGTAAGGAATGGGGGAACGGGAGAAATAGAGCGCCCGATCGCGGCGATCGCACAAGACTTTTACGGCGTTGGGGTCGTTGTAGCTCTCTTCATGCAGCGGACAGGCTAGGGTCGTCATATCGGGTGACTCTCCTTGCAAGTAGGGAGTGACGAGTTGAGTCAGCATATCTGCGGTGACGAAGGGTTGATCGCCTTGGACGTTGGCGATCGCCGTCATTTCAGGATATCGTTCTGCGACTTCTGCGACTCGATCCGTACCTGTTTGATGGTCGCTGCGGGTCATTTCTACCACCCCACCAAACCGACGCACGCAGTCAGCGATCGCCGTGCTATCTGTCGCCACCACAACTTGACTGAAAGCCGGACAACGTTTAGCCGCTTCATAAACCCATTGCACCATTGGGCGATCGTCAATTCTGACGAGTGGCTTGCCAGGAAAGCGTTGCGAGTTATAGCGAGCTGGAATCACAGCTAATATGTTCATAGTTATCAGTATTAGGGAACAGGGATAAGGAAGCTCCAGGGACTTCAGGAGCAGAGAGGCAACTACCAACTACCAATTACCAACTACCACTCCCACTCAAATACCGCTGCGGACTATATCGTGTACCCGAATTAAACCAATGCAACGCTGTTCCTCAACTACGGGCAAAATCGAAATTTGGGAAGGACGATTTTCCATTAATTCCAAGGCATGGTAGGCAAGTATATCGGGGGCGATCGCAATTGGATTTGCTGTGGCGATCGTTCCTGCTGTCAGCGTTTCCAACTCTTGATGTTTGACTTTTTGGAGCAATCGTCGCAGATCGCCGTCTGTAATAATTCCGACCAAATAACCTAGATCGTCTACCACATTGACAGCACCCAAACCACCTTCACTAATTGCACTCAAAACTTCAATCCAAGCGGCTTCAGGCGCAACAACGGGATTGTGCGCGCCAGCGTGCATTAAATCTCTTACCCTGAGAGTTAAGCGTTTGCCCAATCGTCCCGCAGGATGGTTATATGCAAACGCTTCTGGGGTTAAACCTTTGACGTGCATCAGGGCGATCGCCAGTGCGTCTCCAATTGCTAAGGCGACAGTTGTACTACTTGTGGGGACTAAATTAAACGGACAAGCCTCGCGATCGACTGCGGCATTAAGACTTACATCAGCATTGTAAGCAAGCGTGGAACGCAGTCTGCCGACGATCGCAATAATTGGGATCTGCCGACATTTAAGATAGGGCAACATGGCAACCAATTCATCGGTTTCGCCACTGTTACTCAAGATCATAGCAACGTCACCTCCAGCCACAATTCCAATATCACCATGCAAGGCATCAGATGGGTGCAGAAAAACCGCTGATGTCCCCGTACTGGTTAGAGTTGCAGCAATTTTCTGGGCGATAATTCCTGACTTGCCAACACCCACCAAGACAACCTTACCGTGACAATCAGCCAACAGCTCAACTGCTCGTTCTATACGCTCTGGCTGTAACTGATTTGCTGTTTTGATAATTGCATCTGCTTCTTGTTTGAGCAGCTCGACAACTTGTAAGACATAAGTTTTAGGCTCTGGCTCTATGCATTGCATATTTTCAATACCTCGATCGGATGAGTGGCTGGTGGCTAGTGGAACCAGTGAAAAGTAGTAAATAGGGTGTGGGGTGTGGGGTGTGTGGGAGGACACTCGAAGAATTTTCGAGAGCGCTCTCCCTTGTCCCCCTTGTCCCCCTTGTCTTTCCCTACTCCCTGCTCCCAGCTCGTCCCTGCTCCCTGCTCCTTACTAACTGATTTAATGCTTCGCTCAAAATTTGCCGTCCTTCATTCCGCCATGCCGTATAGGTTGCTAATCCTGCACTTGCTGCTTGTCGGCGTGTATTTGTATCTTGTAAAGCTCTAAAGGCTGAGACAAATTCCTGCGTACTGTGGCAGGCATAGTAAGCTCCTGGTGTTGGTGGTACGCCGCGAAAAGTCTGAGGTAAACCAATTACAGGCAAGCCAGAAGCCATTGCTTCTAAAACTTTGATTTTGCATCCCCAACCAATTTCTACTGGCAAACAAGCAATATCGATGTTGTCGCGCATGAAAGCTGACAAATCGTCAACAAAATCGTGAATGACGATCGCGTTTGAGGCATACTGGCTTAAATGCTCGGCACAACCCTTGCCGACAAAGTGAAAGCGAAATTGATCGGGCATGGTTTGCTCGACTGCCGGAATGACTCGTTGTAGCAGTTGTCGCACTCCCGATAGATGGGTTGGACTGACGTAATTGCTGCTAATGTAGACGACATCGAGTGGTGACTTGTTATCTTTTACCGGAATGCGTTCCCGTTCTAAAAAAGGAACAACCCAATCTTTACGCACAGTCCCACCGTAGAGGCGCGACATAAACTGCATGTCGCTGTAAGCATTGAAAAAGATCCGGTCGGAAATTCGATGCATTTGGCGCTCGGAAGCAAAGGATTGGGTTGTTTGTTGTAAGAGTTTTTTGCTCCACTTAACGGTTTGTTTGAAAGTGTCTTGGTTCCAACCAGTTTTCCAAGGTCGAGAGGCGATCGCTGTTTCTATGTTGTGCGCTAGTTCAAAATCGTGCGGTCGAAACCAGAGATGCGCTCCTTTTAAGTCGAGTTGAGAGACTAGCGGTACGAGATCGGAATAATTACACCAAACGACTTGGGGTTTGCAATCGTCAATCAGCGTTTGTAACTTGTGCAGATTTTGTGTTGTATGCGGATCTTTCGCTACAGAATAACGAAAACTACGTTCAAACAGGTGAAATTCTATATCTATTGGTAAGTCAATTCCAGGTTCGCCATTAGCTTTAAAAATTCTTTGTCCGGGCCAATTGTATGCAGCAACAACGACTCGCCAGCCAGTTTGTTTGAAGAACAGAATCAGTCCCCAAATATGAACTCTAGTACCGTTGGTTGGAGGGTATGGGAGAGGACAAATGACTAAAATAGTATTTGTCGCAGGCGTGGTAATAGTATTTGTGATGTCAGGGGCGAGCTTTTCGGTTTCGCTATAGAGCATGTGCTGAATAAAACCTCTTTATATGAGTCGATCACTTGGCTGCCAGAGCTACTTTTTTGATAGCGTTTTCTAGTTTTCTGATGTATTTCGTTTTGAACGAAGGTAATTCTTGATGTTGCTTAGAATCGAATAAAGGCTGCTTAACTTCGCCAACCAAATTCACAAAATATCGAGGAGAATCTGTTAGCGATCGCACGCTGACACCATGTAAAGAATAAACCGAGTTGAGGAATAATATAAGGACGTTGCGATCGTACTCAATTGTTTTGACATGCTTGATGTAAGAATCGTCAATTGCACTGCTTCTAAATCCGTAAGGCTTGCCATTCTTGAATTTATAAATTTCTAGATTGCCTCCTGTCGATGTATCTTGTGGATCGCGCAGATAAAATAGTCCGGCGAATAGTTTATCTGGTAAATCTATGTGCGCGCCTCTGACTGCATTTGGTTTAGTAATAACGGGTGTATTTATACAAATCAGTGCGTCGAGTAACACATCTACACTTTCAAACGTGTCAACTTTTCGCAATCCAGATTTTAGCGTTTTAAACGAGCCATATTTTTGCTCGAAGTCAGGATACATCTGGAGAATAGGAGCTTTAAAGATATTGAGAAACTCTTGAAAGAATGTATCGGATGTATGTAAAGCAATAAACTCTTTCCAGAAAGGAGTAATTCGCTCGTCATTTAAACTTTCTTGCGCTAAATAATGCAATCTTTTATTGCTAGACAAATCTGTTCCTTTGTTGTCTTCTCCTTGCCTTAAAATTTCAATATCAGCCCATTCTGATTTCAGCTTTGAGTAGACTTCTTCATCCAAAGCATCTTTAATGACAATATGAGGAAATGGTTCTGAAAAGATATCGGTTGGCTTAATTTTAGATAAAAGCGATTTCATTGCTTGACTCCTCTTAAAACTTGCGACTATAAAAATTTAGAGCTAAAAATAAATAGCTCTATTTCCAATGTCTATCGATTACAAGATTAGGTTGGACACATTTCTTGACTAGCTATCATTCTTGCAATCTCTGATACATTAACTACAAAATTGCTGTTTTTGGATGTTGCCTGACCGCACCAGTATTCATAATTATGATTCAGAGATTTTGCTAAGAAGTAAAAATGCGGCAAAATCTCCTGTGTCGGAAATATTTCTAAGACATTGACTCCTTCGGCAAAAATAATATTAGAAAGTCCAGCACCATGCGAACCTATAACGTATTCGCTATCACTAAAAAGCTCGATTTGGTCTTCAATTGATATCTGTTCAAGTAGGTATTTCTTGAATCCGTACTTACTCAACACATCAAATAGTTCATCTTCATTCAAAATATGTCGTCCCTTTTTTGAAGCTCTTCTAGAGATGAAAATACGATTGATTTTCTTTCGCGGTCGTTGCGGCGTTACTTTCTCTGTGAAAAATTTTAAATAATCGGAAGGTAAGTATCCTGCATGGCGACGAGTTAGAAAAGAGGGAAAGATTAGATTTTCGATCGCATAATTTTTATCTGGACTTACCTTAGTAAGTTTTACGTTGTTTGGCAGTATTTTTGAGAGCAAAAACTCTTCCGACTTCGTAATTTTGGTTGAAGCCAGCAATTTAATTTCTTCTATGTCTTTATATTGTGGTCGATCGAGCAAGAAAATTCGCGGAATGTTATCGATTAGCTGGTGATAATACCCATTGGCAAAAGAACGAAAAATAGCACAAACACCTGCAATTTTTTCTATTTTATTGAAATAAGTATTTTCTGCAATATCATATTTATTCTGCTCGATAGTGGTGTTTATGGAGTTCGAGATAACTTTGCGCGTTTTTGTCAGCAAAATATCAAATTTTGTACAGTAAATTACGTCCTGTAAAGTAGTCGTGTATATATCTGGAAGAGAATAGGTTGCTGCTTGCAAATGTTTAATCTCGCGGAAAAAATTCATCTGTTGAGTTTCTGGTATATAAATAGTTTGACCAGAACATGATAAATGTACTCTTTGAGAATTTTTATACTGCTCCTCAAGTTTGACCTCATGCACCAATAAATTGGTCAGATATTTTCTTGCTGTTAAATTAGATTTGTGAGAAATTTTTTCTAGAATTCTCATTTTTTGTAGCCCATCCCGTTTTGAGTATGTCTAACTTCACGAAAGTGATTTAAGACCCTTGCCGTGAGGGTTGCACGCCTGAAACTTAAAGCAAGACGTTATGATTTAATAGATGACCAATCGCTAATGACAGTTATAATCAACTTGATGGAATTTCAGCTTGGTGTTGTTGTACTAACATCTGGCGATGTTTAGAAAAATAAATAGACCAGACAGATGCCTTAATTAATTCTTTAACTAATTGCTCCCAGTTCTTGTTTTTTCCTAACCAAGTCCCGAGAACTAAATAGCAACGAATTCGTTCGGATAGGCTGAGAGGTACATCTTTAATAGCACTTAAATAATCTAAGAAAACACTCCATTTAGGAAAGACAGGTTTTTCTCCTTTGGTATCAGGGTTGAATAACCGCATACGTAGGTAGGGGCTATTCATCTCCTTACTAGAAGAACGCTGAGAATGTTCTCTGTTAAAGAACAAATATTCAGGAAATTCATAATATTTACCTAATAAAGTCATGCGAGCCAGAAAAGGCTTATCCCCACCAGAGTAATCGCCTAAAAGAGGAGTTGTTGCAGCAACACTATGACGCATGACTCCAAAAAGTTGCTGACCGCGATAGCGTCGAGAAAAAGAGTCAATTATCAAATTCCGAAAGCGAATATGAGCGTGCGGTGAATTAGTGAGTAGAGGGTTTTCATCGTAGTTTTGCTCCAAAACTGTGCCATGCTCGTTAATTAATTTAGTCTTGGTGTAGCACAATACGACATCTGGATTTCGATCTAAAACTTCAACACATTTTTCAATCCCTTGTGGAGCGCAAATATCATCGTGGGTAGCCCATCTAAAATACTCGCCTGTCGCTAATTGAAAGGCGCGTCTGTAATTTCGATGAACGCCAATATTGCGATCGTTCCGATAGTATTTGATCCGCCGATCTTTTGCTGCGTATGCTTGACAGATTTCCTGAGTGCGATCGCTGGAGGCATTGTCTGAAATAATCAGCTCAAAATCTGTATAGGTTTGAGCCAAAATTGCATCTATTGCTTCTGTGATATACTGCTCGGCATTATACACGGGCATACCAATGCTGAGGCGCGGTTGCTGGTGATTCATTTAATAGGTAATGGGTAATTGGTAATTGGTAATTGATAGTTGTTGGTTACGGGTCACTGATAACTGTAGGGGCGAGTTTTGACCAAAGATTTATCACAATTGCCAATCTATTCGCTAAACCCGCTCCTACGATAACTGGTCACTGTTGAATTAGGACGACTGCTCGATCGCTGGTAGTAGAATTGTTCATACGATCTTTCAGGCGATCGGCAAGTCGGATCGCTAAAGCGACAATCGTGAGAGTAGGATTGGAGAGTCCGCTGGTAGGGAAAACCGAGCTACCAGCAACATATAAGTTGTGAATGCCATGCACTTGACAATGCTCGTCAACCACACCTTCCTTGGGGTTGCTACTCATGCGGGTTGTGCCGATATGATGATACGAGCCAGCGACCGATCGCCAAGTCGCTTCATCATCAGTTAGTTCGATGTGAATTTTACCCAGTCCAGAACGCTCGAATTCTGCTGCGATTAACTGTTGCGATCGCGCAATTGTATACTTGTCAATTGGACTCAAACGCCAGTCAAGCTGGACGCGATTCATCCCTAATCGATCGCGATCGCGGCTGAGAGTAACCCGACTATCGGGATTGGGTGCTTGCTCTCCGATTAAATGGGTATCGCAACTATTAAATTGTCGCGCTGCAATGGATTGCTGAAACAGTTTTTTTGTCATTCTGTCAGCAAAGCGATTGGGACGGCTAGCAACTTTGATGAAATCTGCGATCGTAGAAGCCTTACCAACGTTCTTCCGTCCTTCTGCAATGGAAGGAAAAGCTTTATGTCGGACTGACTGTTGAGTTTGCGATCGCAATCGCTTGTAAGCTTCTAACCATTCATCAATAGCTAATAGTCTCAAGCCAAAATTCAGAATTTGTTCGCGTTCTTGCACTTCTTTAGACAAGCCTAAGCCTGTTGCCAGAAATGTTTCACCCACGGGAAACTTAATTCGCGTGTATAACTCAGCTGAGTTGGACAATTCGGCTTTGCCAGAAATGAGATAGGGATGCTCCATGAAGAATCTGCCCACCAAATCGTATTGGTTGCCGACTCCGCCACTTTGCACCCGGTTAGAGGCTAAGAGCAAGCGGGGATTTTCAATTCCACCCGCTGCCAGCACGAAGACTTTTGCTGCTACCGAGAACTGTTTGCCATCCGAGCTTGCCACCCGCAGCCGCGTCACGGCTTGAGCGCCTTCGTTGGTTTCAATTTCCAGCACGTTGGCATGGAGATAGGTGGTGATATTACTTGCCTGCTCGATTTGGGCGCGATACGCTTCCCCAAAACGCAAGTGAGTACATGGGATAATCTGCCATAGATAGGTAGCCAGCTGCTCTGTAGTTGCGGGGACTTGACATTGTTGAGCTAACGCCTCTTGCCAATAGTCTAAATCGTATTCAAACGGACCCAAATGACAAGCAGTTTGCGCCCGTTCGTAGTAGGGGTCTAGCTCCGCTTTCGGAAAACACCAACCGCTATAGGGCATCCAGGGACGATGCTCAAAATCAATTTCATCCATCGGACGACTCCAACCGCCCCACAAATTCGTCGAACCGCCGAAATAGCGCCCCCGCGCTTCTTTCAAGGGAAAATAAGCTAGACCTGTATTCTCGCCCGCATACAGCGATTGAATCTGTTCCTCATAGTCAAATCCGCCACTTTCAAGCAAACAAACTTGTTCGGGGCGATCGCGCAACTCTCGTGCGAGCGTAATTCCTGCCGCACCAGCACCAATAATACAAATGTCTGTTTCTACCAGACTTTCTGCTGGTAATTTCAAAGCATCAACTAACATGATTACTCCTCTAACCGATTGAGGCAAGATCCCTCCTAACCCCCCTTAAAAAGGGAAGAAACAAAGCCCGCTTTTTCTAGGAAAGCCCCCTTTTTAAGGAGGGAAACAAAGCCCCCTTAGAAAGGAGGTTGGGGGATCTCCAAGATCTTTGCATCACTCATCAAAATGTAATGGAAAGCCCGCTTTTTCCAGAAAAGCCCCCTTTCTAAGGGGGTTGGGGGATCTCCAAGATCTTTGCATCACTCATCAAAATGTAGTGGTTTGTCTAGCCGCGATTTCTAATCGCCTAGCTTCTTCCAAAAGAAATCGCGATCGATCTGCTGAGTCTGAATTAAATATTCCAACTGCTTCAACCGAGTAAATCCTCTGAATAAAAACGTGTCCGCAGTCATATCAATTTGAGTAAATAGATCGAATAATTGTTGAGCGCCGCGCCGTGCATCCCACTCGCATTTGAATCCTGGCAGTACCGTATTAATCTTCTCGAAACTGACGCGATAGCTGCGGTTATCTGCCCCATTTTCGCCAAAACTCAGCTTGCATCCTTTAAAAGTTTCAGCAATGATTTCGGCGACTTGTTTGACACGATAATTTTGCGCCGTGTCACCCACGTTAAAGATTTGATTGTGAATAATATCGCGCGGAGCTTCCAGCGTGCAGGCGATCGCCTTAGCAATATCGAGGGCGTGGACTAGAGGTCGCCAGGGCGTACCGTCACTGGTCATTTTAATTTCTTTGGTCGTCCAAGCCAAGCCTGCCAGGTTATTTAAGACGATATCAAAGCGCATTCTAGGGGAAGCACCAAAAGCTGTCGCATTTCGCATGAATGTAGGCGAAAAACTATCATCAGCCATTGTCGTGACATCTTGCTCTACAAGCGTTTTACACTCGGCATAAGCGGTTTGCGGGTTGACAGGAGATTCTTCAGTCACATCTCCTGCGGTTGCAACTCCGTAAACGCTACAGGAAGACATGTAGACAAAGCGCCGCACTCCAGATGTTTTAGCTAAGGTAGCGAGGCGGACGGAACCTTTATGATTAATGTCGTAAGTAATGTTGGGATAGAGTTGTCCGGCTGGATCGTTGGAAAGCTCTGCCATATGGACGATCGCTTCCACCCCTTCCAGATCTTCAGTTGAAATCTGCCGCAGATCTTTATTGAGTGTTTTAGCAGTCAGTTTCGTGCCGTTGTACAACCAACCAACTTTATAAAACCCCGTGTCTACGCCAATAACTTCATGCCCGCGCTGCATCAACATTGGGGCTAGTAACGAACCGAGATAGCCTTCTGTACCAGTGACAAGAATTTTCATGATTGTAAGCTTGAATTTGTGTATGTGGGGCGATCGCATTCTTTAGACGGCACTGTCGCCAGTTAGAAATAGTGTCTCTTCTACACTGGAAACTTGGCGATCGCTATCTCTAACATTGAGCATTTCTTGCAGTAAAACTTGCAATTTCGCAATATCTACCGTAATGCCTTTGTACTTTCCAGTTTTATTCTTTGGATCGAAGCCCTCTCCCAGGCAACCGTAGTAAAAACCTAATGCTTGTGCTAGTGCAAAGAAACACGGCGTACCAAACGAACCAAACAGATCGATAACAATTAATTTCTGGAGTGCAAAAATTATATTTGTTAGACCAGCACCGTGAGGAGCAATAACTATTTCCGCTTGGGAAAATAGTCTAATTTCATCTACAAAACTCAGCTCCTCCATTGTATAAGCGACGAAGCCCAAAGGAGCCAAAACCGCCATGACATCTGCTTCATTAATGATATTTCGTCCGGCTGATTTGGGTCGAGAAATATATATTCTAGGTGATAAAGAGAGAGTGCTGTTATTATCTGACAGATTGCTCAATAAGCGCTGGCGCAGCCACTGACAGGCTGTAGGCGATATGATGTTGTGTTCTCGTCGAAAAGAGGGAACAACTAACTTTTTAACTTTAACGCCGGAGTCGTTCCATTCAATACAATCATCTGGGTTGTATCCTAAAAGTCTGAGAGACTCTTTTTGCCATTCTTGAGGATTAGCATGAATAATGATAGTTGGTTTAATTCCAGTTTGTGCTTGATAGTACTCAATTCCTTCAAGTCGAGTTAGACAATCGATCAACCAGTGGAAGTAACCGCTATTCCAGTTAGTTAACGAACAAGCCGCTTCTAACTGAGGTGCTGCCCAGTTAGACAGTAACTTTTCCAAAAGTAAAGTTTGAGCTGGAATATATTTAATGCAGTCTGGATTTCCCGAGATCGTTTCTGCAATTATGTTGCCAGCCTCGTCAAAACCAATAGCTATAGTTCCAACTAACTTAGCATTTTCCACCTCTATGACAAATGGTTGTGACAAATTATGTTGACCAGTTGTATTTAAAATTTCTCGAATCTGGTCAGAACCGTTACAGGGGTGATTAATGAGAATTGCTTCTTCGGCATTAAACTGGAGAACTCGATGTTTGATATTTCCCTCAAAAACTTCCTTTCTCGTGATGACTTTCAAGCCAAACTTTCTAACAAAATAAAAGGTCTGTTGCTGAATTGAGCGTCGGATCGCTCCACCAATTGTTCTACGATGAGCAGCCGAAATCTTTTGCTTGAGCAAATTCCTCAAAGGCGCGACCAAAAAATTTACCACAGCATCTTTCCTGCAAAGATTAGAATTTTTGTTAGTCGGAACTTAATCGAATTAATTAAGTACAACAGGATTTATTGCTGTACTCAAGGTAGTGCTGCCTTTCTCTGAATAAAAGTGCGATCGCTAAACAATCTAGTAGCCAGCTAGTTGTTGCTCGTCAATAAGTAGACATTACAAGTTAGCGATCGCCATATCTGTTGTTTAACATTTCTGCCACCAAAACCCGCAATTTGGGAATGTCAACCATTATGTTATTGTTCTGCTCAAAGGAGTGATTGTTTCTCAAATTGTAGTCTGCTGTAAGACATCCATACTGAAAACCTAGTGATTTCGCTAAAACTAAAAAGCACGGAACACCAGTTGAACCGAAAAGTTCGATGACACTCAAGTTCTGGGCAAATATTATATTTACTAGACCAGAACCATGAGGAGCAACAACCATTTCTGCTTGTGAAAATAGTCTAACCTCGTCTGCAAAGCTCATCTTTTCTGGTGCGTATGCCACAAATCCAAAAGGAGATAGAGTTTCTAATACATCATCTTCATTAATTACTTTACGACCTGTTGTTTTGGCGCGGGAAATATAGATTCTTGGTGAAAAAGAACGCTGACTGCTCTCTATATTAGGAAGATTACTCAATAGGCGTTGACGAAGCCACTTGCAGGCGGCTGGTGATACAGGGAAGGCTTGCTCGCGTCGAAAAGATGGAACTATTAATCGGTTGACTTTTATTTTTGAACCCTTCCAAAGTATACAATCATCTAGTCCATATCCTAAAAGTTTGAGAGACTCTATTTTCCAGGTAGGAGGATTTGATTCAATAATTAAAGCTGGTTTTCTCTTAGTTTGCTTTTGATAATATTCGAGTCCTTCAAGCCGCAATAAACAATCTACTATCCAATGAGAATAATTCTTAGACCACCAATTAAGTAACGAACAAGCTGTATCCAGTTGATGAGAGCCGAAGCTAGGTAAATTCTTTAAAATCAAGGTTTGTGCAGGGATGCCATTAGGTAAATATCTTTCTATATTTACTAGATTTTGCATTACAGTTTCTGTAATTAAGCCTCCTTCCCGGTCGAATCCAACTGCTGCCGAACCGACAAGCTCGGCGTTTATTACTTCAGCTACAAAAGGCTTATTTAAAGTAAATTTGCCAATCGATCCTGTAAGTAAACTTGTAGTTTTAATTAAATTAGGTAGTTCATTTACTCCATTAAACGGCTCACTAACTATAAAATTTTCTTCAGCTCCGAAGGGGAAAATTTGGTATTTATCGTTGTTTTTAAATAGTTCTTCCTTTGTCAGTATATTAAAACTTTTCTTCTCTTTAAAAACAGAAAATATCCACTTACGCAGTGATTTTTTAATTCTTTTATAAAGGACTATGCGATGACCAACTAAAATCTTTTTCTTCAGCAGATTCCTTACAGATGCCATAAAATCTTTCCTTAAAAAGCTATGACTTGTTATTTCTGTTTAGTCGGTAATACTTCTTGCAGTTTGGTCGCACCACTAATGGACAACATCTCTTCTACCAAAGCTTGTAGTTTAAAAACATTTACCATCATGCCTTGGTACTTGCCACTTTTGTTTTTCGGATTGAAATCGACTCCTAAGCAACCGTAGCGAAAACCTAATGCTTGCGCTAAAGCAAAAAAGCATGGATTACCAAATGAACCAAAAAGTTCAATCAGGCTGAGTTTCTGAGCAAAAACGATATTTGTGAGACCAGCACCGTGAGGCGCAACGATAAATTCAGCTTGTGAAAATAATCTCACTTGGTCTGCAACACTTAACTCTTCCATTTTGTAAGCCACAAATCCCAACGGAGATAAAACTTTTAGAACATCATCCTCGTTAATGATATGACGACCTGTTGTTTTGGGTCGAGAAATAAATATCCTGGGTGAAAAAGCAAGATTGCTACTAACAGCAGGAAGATTGCTCGACATGCGCTGACGCAACCACCGACAAGCTTGAGGTGATATGATGTTGTACTCTCGCCGAAAAGAGGGGACGACTAATCGTTTAGCTTTGATTTGCCCTCCGTTCCATTGAATACAATTATCTGGATCGTATCCTAGAAGTCTGAGAGATTCTTGCTTCCATTTAGCAGGATTAGGATTAATAATTAAAGTTGGTTTGATTCCAGTTTGGGCTTCATAGTGTGCCAGTCCTTCAAATCGAATTAAGCAATCTACTATCCAGTGGAAATAGCCACTATTCCAATTCACTAACGAACAGACTGTATCAAGTTGAGAAATTCCCCTGTTAGGGAGTTTTTGTGAGATTAAAGTTCGTGCAGGTATATATTTTCTACAGTCTGGATTACCTGTGATTGTTTCTGAGATGATGCTTCCTTCGCGATCAAAACCAACAGCTATAGAACCAATAAGTTCTGCATCAGCTGCTTCATGTACAAAAGATTCATTTAAGATGTACGTACCAATTGTACTGGCGATCGCTTTTATATCGTCCGAGAAGTGACTTGGTTTGCCAAGGATAATTGTCTCGCGATCGCTAAATGGAAACACGCGATCTTTTGTGCGATCGGCAAGTAGTTCTTTCCTGGTTATAATTTTTAGGTTGAATTTACTTATGAGAGAAAACGTCCACTTTTGAAATGTTCTTCGTAACGTTCCGCCTAATGCTCTACGAGAAACAACCAGAAATTTTTTTTTGAGTAGATGCGTTAAAAAAATCACAAAACCTTTCCTGAAGAAACTAGTGTTTGCTGATTGAACGCAATTTAATAAAGCTTATGACGACATACTTAACAACGAGCGATCGCTCGATAGAGATAACATTTCTTCAACAAGAACCTGCAATCTCGCTACATCTACTGTTACGCCATTATACTTCTGACTAAACTCATTCTTGCCACTGTATCCTGACGCAAGGCAGGCGTAGCGAAAACCTAATGCTTTTGCTAAGAGGAAGAAAGAGGGACTACCATACGAACCAAAAAATTCGATGACGCTTAAGTTCTGTGAAAGTAGCGTATTTGTGAGTGCAGCACCGTGAGGCGAAACAACTATTTCAGCTTGAGAAAATAATCTAACTTGATCGGCAAAGCTCATTTTCTCCATTGTGTAAGATACAAATCCTAATGGAGCCAAAGCTGCTAAAACTTCCTCTTCATTAATCACTTGACGACCAGTTGTTTTGGTTCTAGAAATATAAATTCTAGAACTGAAACTTTCGCTTTGACTTTTTACTTTATCTAGATTACTGAGCATACGCTGCCGCATCCAGTGACAGACAGATGGTGGTACAATACGCCGTTCGCGTCGCCAGGAAGGAATGACTAATCGGTCAACTTTTAAGCTCGATCCATTCCAGGGTAGACAATTTTCTGGCTCATATCCTAAGAGTCTGAGAGACTCTATCTGCCACTTAGCAGGATTTTTATCTATAATTAAAGTCGGTTTTCTTCCAGTTTGTTCTTGATAGAATTCAAGTCCTTGAAGCCGAGTTAAATAATCTGCAATCCAGTGAAAATAATTACCGTTACCCATAACTATCGAACAGGCTGTATCTACTCGATCTTCCCAAGTAGGGAGGTATTTAAGAATATGAGTACGGGTAGGTATAGCTCTACTTAAATTCAGTGGATTGAGTGTTTCCGCAAGTAAGTTTCCGGCTGCATCAAATCCTACGGCTGTAGAACCTACTAACCGAGCATTTGCAACTTCAAATACGCCAGGTTGATTTAAGATGTTCGCTTTACCAATTCTGCTAGAAATGATGCTAGGAATTTCATTGGGGTTCTTGTTGTAAGGCTCATCAACTAAGATTGATTCCTCTGTTCCAAATTGAATTAAAGAATAGTGTTCTTTGTTTTTTAAAATATCTTCCCTAGTTACTATATTCAATCCCAGCTTTTTTGTAGCGATGGAAAACATCCATTGACGGATTGGAAATCGAATCATACCGATCGCCGATCTCAGGCGACCAGTCATAATTTTTTTCTTAAGTATGTTCATAACAAATGACATAAAAAATATCTCCTTGAACAACTACCATTCACTAGAAAAATTTTAAGTATAGGGTGGGCATTGCCCACCTTACGATAAAAACAACTGTTGTTCGTGAATAATTTAGAATTGCCTAGCAATTAATTTTTAAGCTGAATTGAAGTCATCGTTCGGCTATTTTTTGCTTGGAAAGGCGCGGTACAACTTGCTTAAAGCTGGAATTTGCATCACCCAGGCGATATTCAGCAGTATAGAGCGATCGAGGAGCAGGACCTTTAAAGTTAGGATTGCCCTTATACAAACCCATCTTGAAGTACGGTCCCGTGCCTTCATCATTCCAGAAAGTCGCTCCCTGATGGTTAATTTTTTGAACGTAGTTGCCGTTACCTGTTTTCATCCACAATTTAAGAAATCCATCTTTGTTCCCCGTCCATTTAACCTGCATGACAAAATCAGTCCATTGCCCTCTTAGTTGGGAGACTTTAGCTAAGTTGAATTTGGTACATTCGACATCAACAAAATTACCCTGCCGTTGCAAATCGAAAATAAAGTTACTACCTTGGCGAGAAATTTTAGAGCCGATCCCACCACACTTGTATCTTCTACCTTTTTTGGAAGGAAAAGCTCCAAATTGGTTTACGATATCAAATCCTGCATCGGTATCTTTCCAAGTAGAAGGAACGAACATAGACCATCCATACCAATAGGTTTCACCAATCTTAGTCTTTTTCGTTGCCATCTCAGACCGTTCGCCGCAACGATCTACCCAATGTTTGAAGACCTTCTGTCCGTTCCCTTTTGTAGGGGGAATAGTTGCTAGCTTTTGACAAGCAGAACCCCCTTTACCGAGTTCTGGGCGCTTAACAGTTGTAATCACTGAATCAATGATTTTTGCATCGGATTTATGCACTCCTTCTGGCAAGCACAAGAAGGTCGTACACAACGCCAATACACCTATAAAGAAATGATTACACCCTTTAGTATTCATATTCAGTGTCCTACCATACTTTCCAAGGAGCTTTACCGCTCTTCCAAAGATCTTCGAGATAGTTTTTATCTCTCAAAGTATCCATTGGTTGCCAAAAACCATCATGTTTGTAGGCAGATAATTGCTCGTTATAAGCTAATTTTTCTAATGGTTCGCTTTCCCAAACCGTGGAGTCATCTGCTATGTAATCAATAACTTCTGGTTCCAAAATAAAGTAACCACCATTAATCCAAGCGCCATCTCCTGTAGGCTTTTCTTGAAAAGAAGTAATTTTAGTTTGTTCCTGTTCTAGGCAAATCGCACCAAATCTTCCTGGTGGTTGAGTTGCTGTTAAAGTAGCTAAAGTTTTTTGTTGTTTGTGAAATTCAATTAGCTGTTTAATATTGACGCTACTTACACCATCACCATAAGTAAAACAGAAAGTTTCACTACCAATATGCTCTTTGACTCGCTTCAGCCGTCCGCCAGTCATGGTTTTATCACCCGTATCAACTAGCGTGACTCGCCAAGGTTCGGCATAACCGCAGTGAACGTTCATTTGATTAAAGCGCATATCAAATGTGACATCGGACATGTGTAAGAAATAGTTAGCAAAGTACTCTTTAATTACATAGCCTTTGTAGCCGCAGCAAATAATAAAATCATTAATGCCATAGGTAGAATAAGTCTTCATAATGTGCCAAAGAATTGGTCTACCACCAATTTCAACCATTGGCTTTGGTTTAATGGTTGTTTCTTCACTTAAACGAGTGCCAAGTCCGCCAGCGAGTAGAACAGCTTTCATAGCTTTACCTCTTAGTTTTGTAGTAGTTTAAGAAAATTTGTGTGAGACAGAAGATCTGCATTTGAAGTTGGAGATTTCGCTCCCCCAACCCCCTTAAAAAGGGGGCTTTAAGTCCCCCCTTAAAAAGGGGGGTTAGGGGGGATCTTTCGCGTAACTCCTGCAAGAATTAGCTAGTACCAGTGTTTTTACTGAGTCATAGCTAATTCGTCGATTTGAGGATGTTTGAGTCTTAGTCATAAGAGATGAATTTCGTAGTTTGAGTCAACTCAAGTCTCCGTTTTTCTACCGATCTCGTGCTGATTTTCAGTAAAATTACTTAACAACAATCGCACTAAATTACTAGTATTCCTGCTTTTACCGATATAACAGACGAAAATTGAGTCTTTGAGCAGCGCTTAGTTGAAATTAACAACATTGTTAATCTAAATTCAGCGATCGCTTGCCAGGGATAGTTTTAGAGAGAATCGTTAATCGAGAGATAATTGAACTCTCAAATCTCGAACTAATTTTTTAAAGTATTAACGCATTGGTTAGTCCCTTTATTTGCAGTATTAGTCATATTTACCAGCGTATTTTCACAGAAGTTGGAGTTACAGAAAAAAATCGGTGAAATTACGGTTTTCAGAAAAATCAGTGTTTTTTCTCCTAGAAATAGATGGAAGCAAGCATTAACTTGAGTTCACCGCTGATTTGTAGGAAGACAACGTGCAGATAAACTCTGCTAATTGATTCATATTGAGTTATTCATTTGAGAATTACTTAAATGTTTTAACTCGATAGAAATTACTCAAATTAGCGTTAAAAATTCTGCATCTACGGAGAACTTAAATATGACCGTTGAGAATTGCAATAAGTCTGCCAAAGTTTGGAAACGGCGATCGCTACGCACGGCTTTAGGCACGGTATTCTTGGGTACGGCTTTGTTTGCTTCAGTAGGAATACATCAATCTCATGCCGGAATCATTGAGTCATCGACTGAAATTACGCAATCTAGAAACAAAGGTTGCTCGGGAATGGAGCCTTCCTACAACATTAAGAGAGCTGGACAGACAGCTTTCAAACATTGGGTAAATCGTTGCGGCGAACGATCTGAAATTGAAAAGAATAAAACCAAAATTGGTGAAACTTATTGGTATGGGTGGTCTATATTCATCCCTACAGACTGGAAAGATAATGACGCAGGATGGGATATTTTGAATCAATTTGGGGCTTATCCCACCAAAAAAGGTAGAAAACATCCCTGTGGTGGCATTGGCTCCAAGATTTCTCGTAGAGGCGATTCCGTTGGATTCGATCTTCAACGCAGTGGTGGTTCTGTTGATGCCGTATGTACTCGATTTAACATAGCCAAGGTTGCAGAACTACGAGGGCAATGGACTGATTTTGTCATGCATGTGAAGTGGACGGGAAATCAAGACGGATTCCTTAAACTTTGGTTGAAAACAGGCAACGGCAACTACGTTCAAAAAATTAATCATCAAGGAGCTACTTTCTGGAATGATGAAGGCACGGGACCGTACTTCAAGATGGGATTGTATAAAGGCAATCCTAACTTTCAGGGTCCTGCTCCTAGAGTTGTCTACACTGACGAATATCGCCTGGGAGATGCTAATTCCGGCTTTGGACAAGTTGCGCCATAAGCAGCGCCGCTTACTTCTGAAGTTCCAAACTTCTATATCGTTCAATTAAATGCATCACTAGTGAAGGAGCGTTAAATAATTTTCCTTGAAAGGGAGAAGGACGCTCCTTTACATATTCAAGTAACTGCTGAAGTTCGATACAGTGTTGTATGCCATATTTCTCTACAGCACGAGCGAATAAGAGTTGATGGTCGTCTACATGTTCTCCATAACATTTCAGTCTGGGAAGCAGGACAAAACAAGCACCCATTTCTGCTAACATTCGTGTAGAACCTTGCCCTGCATGTGAAATAACTAATGAAGCCTGCTGTGCCGCTGTATACATTTCATGGCGACTGAGTGAAGGCACGCTAGTTAATAGGGGATGGTTCAACCGAGTCGATGTAGCGCCATGCTGAAGTAATACTGGTTCGACAATAATTTCTTGTTCGAGTAGTATTTGCAACCAATCAACAGCGCGATCGAAAGGAAAAAAGATAGTTCCAAGCGTGTAAACAATCATTGAACTTAACCTTCGTAAGCTTGGAGAAAATTACACAACCACACCTTTGTATTGAGCCTTGGGATAGCGTTCTACACACTCGGGCCATTGGACGTAAAACTCATCTACTAAGCGATAAACAATTCTTCCGGTGAGGCTTAAATTACCCGAGCGCGAGATACTTTCAATAAAAACTGTTTTAATGCCATACAATTTGCTAGCTATGATAAACGGTACGGCTATGCTAGCTCCCGTGGAGAGGACTAAATCAGGTTTGCTTTGGTGCAGAATAACTAAGGCTTTAAAGAAGTTGATAAATGCCCTAACTACCATCCGAGCTTCCTGCATTGCCACCCAATAAACCCGTTCTTTTTCGCTTAATTTTTGCGTGTCATAATGCCGATAAGTCACCCACTCTCTTTCGTAGGTAGACCAAAAGCTTTTCAAACCCATCATGGTAGAAAAATGACCCCCTGGATTGCAGACCAATAATAATTTCATTGCGTTGAACTCCGGTGTGTGTGAGGAGAGGCGAGAGGCGAGTGGCTGGTGGCTAGTGGCTAGTGGAGAGTGGAAAATTTTGATTGTAAGTTGATTGGTTGATGTTAGAAGTTAGGCAGAAGAGATCCCCCAACCCCCTTAAAAAAGGGGGCTTTATCATCCCCCCTTTTTAAGGGGAGCTAGGAGGGATCCAGATCTCTGGATCTCCTGTGCGTAAATCGATCGGTGGAGAGGTTTACGTTCTGCTAATTCCTTGCCCCTGCTACCAAGCCGTTCGCGTAACTGTCGGTCTTGACACAAACGCAGTAGAGCATTGGCAAGTTCTGTGGGAGAATTGGGTTCTACGAGCAAACCATTTTCTTCGTGGCGAACTGCATCTGCTACTCCACCCAGCCGCGCCGCGATCGCAGGTTTACCAAAGTATCCAGCTTCGAGGTAAACAATCCCAAAACCTTCGATACTCTTGGCTGCGGCATCAAAAAAGGTCGGCATGACAAATAAATCGCAGGCTGCATAGTAGCTAGCTAATCGCTCGTCAGGAACGTATCCCGTAAAGAACACGCGGAGATCCACACCCAATCGAGTCGCGAGGGATTTCAGCTCGGACTCCATTGGACCTCGACCGCAGATGAAATAATAGACATCGATGCCTTCAGCCACTAGTGCAGGCAAATTCTCGATCGCCCGATCGAAACCTTTACGACGAACCAGCCGCCCCACAGAGAGAAGGACTACCGCTGTTTCAGGAATGCCGTGCTGAGCGCGCAACTCGGCGCGAAGGCTGGGAACGCGGTCGAGATTGCCAAACTTCTCGACTCCGATCGCGGGATTGATAATATATGTAGGTGTATTGCACTGACAGCGCTCTTTTAAGTAGTCTTGGGTAAAACGACTATTGCAAACAACTCCCTGCGCTCGCTGGAGCGTGTGCTGGAATAAAGCCTGAAAAATGGGATTGCTTAAAGGACAGAGCAGATCGTTTCCATGTAAATAGATAAAAAACCGGATCGGTAGCAAATAACTCAGCAGTAACAATACGGGAAAATCGAAGCCGTGAAACCACTCGATATATCGATAGCGATAGCGACGATAGAGTAAGAGGGCAACAATAAACGATTCGATCGCGTAGAGCAGCTGCTTGAGGACACCACCTAACCAACCAGCGCGATCGAAAAAAGTGTGGAGAAATCCAGGGACTAACCAACGATGGACTGGAAATGGTTGCAAGCGATCGAATTCCTTGTCTCCTGGGTGAGCGGCGGTTAAAACGATCGCGCGATCGGGGTCTTGCAAACAACGATTGTAGGTGTAATCTTGAATTCCGCCTGGATCGGGGGGAAAAACGCGAGAGACAATCAAAATATCTGGTGCTTGACTGGCTGACGCAGCATCTAGAGCAAGACTTTGTGTAGTCATTGGGGTTTGCTTTATGTTTTTGGTGCTTGTCCCAAGAATCTCCAACGCACGTAACCGCGCAACCCATATCGCAGCAGCAAGATACCCTGCTGCGGAAACAGAGTGCAGGTGCTACGAAACACCAACCTGACGAGGGTATCCTTCATACTCCGCCCGATTGCCTGACTTTCTTGCCAGGACAACCACGCGACTTGCAATGCTCCGATCCAACTGCCTTTACCTCGCTCGATAGCTTTGAAACTGCGATAGTCTACATCCTGCTGGAGATTAGAGCGCTCGACAAGTCCGACTTTGGCAGCTGCGCGATCGACGTAGGCAGCAGTTAACTCGCGCTGATGCAGCATCCGCGACCAGTTACCGCTGTGGGCTTGTCGATTTTTACCGTGGATGCGATAGAACATGAGTGGTTCGTTAATACTACCCACTTCGCCATAAAAGGGAACGGTTGCTGTCAAATAAGTATCTGCTGCTTCAGTTCGTTGTGTCGGAATCGGTAGGACTTGCTGGAGAACTGTACGGCGATATGCCAGTGCAGAAGTAATTGCTGTAGCGTATCTTCCCCATTGCAATAACAAATTGCGGACATCTCCTTGGTTGAGAATACTAGAAGTGCTGCTGCCAATCGGAACTCCCTCAGCATCTACAGAAGTCCAGCAGTGACCGAGCTGTACCCATTCAGGATGCTCTGCAAAAGTGGCGACGACTCTTGCTATCTTTTCGGGGTGAAAGAAGTCATCGGCATCTAGAAAACAAATAATTTCGCCTTTAGCTCGGGCAATTCCGGCATTCAATGCCGTTCCTTGCCCGGAATTTTCCTGAAAAATCGCAATTAGGCGATCGCCATAGGACTCAATAACTTGCCGCGAATTATCTGTAGAACCATCATCAACGACGATTAATTCAACATTTTTGGATGTTTGCTCTAAAACGCTGTCAATTGATTTAGCAACAAAACGTCCGTAGTTGTAGTTATTAATGATGACACTGACGAGTGGAGATGTTTCTATCTGGCTAGAACGCTCGTGCCGTTGCAGATCGGTTATCATATCCCAGAGGTTGGGGCTAAAAAAGAATTTTCATCGCTGGATCGCTGGCGATCGCTTGCATTTAAGGGGACTAATCCCGTAATTCTGGCGATCGCGCGGGCGTATCCCACGGCACTACAGTAAGTTTCTACCCAACGCTTGCCCCGATCGAGCGTAGTTGGAGTATTGAGGTCGGCAGTCAGGCGCACGATCGCCTCAGCCGCAGCGACAGGATCGTTGGGATCGACAGCCCATTCGGGCGCGAAGTTTTGTAAAATTTCACCAATGCCACCCGTGTTGCTACCGACGACTGGTACGCCACAGGCGATCGCCTCTACCACCGTGCGACCAAAAGGCTCTCGCGGCGCAAGCGTGACGACGACATCGGCATACTTGTAGTAGTCCTCGATCGCAAATGTGGCTGGTAAAACCGTGAAGCGGTCTGCCACTCCTAAGCTTTCGGCGCGATCGAGCAGAGCGCGGGTCAGCGACTGACCTGGGGATGCATCCTCGCCAATGACAACTCCGTGGTAGTTGTGACCGAGAGTTTTGAGCTGAGCCAAGACCAGAGGTAGCGATCGCAGATTTTTGTCGTTTACCTGCTCGGGTGCGGTAATTCGCGAAGGTGTCAGCATCAGCCGCGCTCCCGAATTGAGGATAGGCTGTAAATTTGCTGGCGGCGAGCTAGTCGCGGGGCTATCGTTAAACCGCTGTGGATCGATTGGCGGATAGAGGATTTCCTGAATCTCGGACACTAAACTCTTAACGTGCGCCGCCGTGAAGTGTGAATTGCAGATGGCGCGGGGAGAGAGGCAGGCAAAAGCTAACTTTCTAGCCAAGTTACCCAGTAATTTAGGCGATCGGGTTTGGTCGCGGAAGACATGGTAAACCGGACGACCGCTCAAACGCAGTGCAGGTGCAGCCAGGATCAAGCTTGGCAAAATCTTCCGCACGACGCAGTTTTCCAGTAACAGGGGATAATCTTTGGGTTGCTGGCTCACCCAATGCAGCGCGTGCTTCATAAACTCCCGTTCTTGAATAATTTGCAGATAAGATGTTTGACCGACTTGCCGCAAATACCGCTCCATCAACGAGTTAGATTTGACCAGGACGCACAACTGCTCGGAGATGCCACATTGTTCAAATCCCTTGAGCATCAAAGACAGGGAAACTGTCGTACCTCCTAAGGTATTTTGACATCCTGGTAAAACTAAGAGCTTAGCCACGATCGCACCTCTCCAGCAGGTTTGAGTTTAGGTTGCCGGATGGCAATGCATAGCAACAGAGCCAACGCTGGAAAAGGTGAAAACCACATTGCTCCTAACGTAGCAGCGGCAAGGGTGAACATGATCATCACGCAAAAAACTGTTAGAGGTCTTCCCGAGCGGGTCTTGTACAACCACGCAAATAAAGATATCCAGAAAACTGCAAAAATTCCCGTACCGACTATGCCGTTGCCATACAACAGGTTGCCTAAAATGACGCTGTGGGAGCCGACGACGTTTGCCTCGCCGCCAGCCATACTGACGGGCTGCCCCTTGCCGATTTGACCCCAGATCGGCTGTTCTAGAAATGCCTCCCAAGTCTGTCTGTAAATCTCGGCACGCCATTCAGTGGATGATGCCCGAAACTGAGAAACGTGGGCTGTAATGTCTGTATAGCTACTGATTAAAAAGTGGGTGAATGGCGCAATTGATAATATGGTGAAACTGGCTACAGCCATCACCGCAAACAAGATGAGACGATTTCGAGGTTGACTGTAGGCGCTAAAGAGGTAGCGAAACCAAATAGCGATCGGAAAAGCTATCCATATACCCCGACTCAGACTGATAACGATGAGGAAAACACTGCCTAAAAGTAACAGCAGCGACCAAATCCGATTTTTGATTTCCAAGGCAATTAAGCCAATACATCCTACAATCAATGCAAAAAGTTGTGCGGAGACAAAAAATAAGCTCGGACGGTAGTACCCCGATATATCGCCCTGATAGGGAGCTAAGAGGTTTTCTCCTGCTGCTTTACCCGTAACCAATCCAAACAAGTTAGGTATGCTAGGAGGCTGGAAAAGGCTGATTGGCAAGACATATTGCAGCAACAACCAAAACCCAAGCATTTGCACTATGCTGACCGTACAAGCCCAGGCGATCGCTTCTATGCGCAATCTCACGTTATTGCTTTGAACGTACCACAGCAGCAAGGCGTAGCTAAACCATGTAATAAGGAGACCAGATATGCTGCCTTTGTTGGGAGCATCAAAATTGATCAGCATTTGGGCTATTCGATAGATGCAGAAGACAAACACGGCAACGACTGCCGTAATCGGGGGCTTGAGACGTATTTCTCCATGCTTCCACCATTCATAAACAGCAATGCACACGATCAGGAGAGATGTCATGTACTTGTAAATGCCTACTACCCACAGCACTGGTATGAGAATGATAAAGGCACAGACAAAACGTTCTCCTGCTGTTAAAGCTCCCCAGCGCATCCAGCCCCAGAAAAAGAGTTGGCGATCTGATGCTGATGCCGTTGTCGCGATCGTGGATTTAGGTCTGTACAGCTGAGTCATGATCTCCGCAACACCTAAGCTTCGTGTTCTAGTAATTCTCGTTGCCGTCCGTACCCGTAGCGGTAAACTGAGGTATGCGAGTCCGATCCGTTGACTACCAGACCCATAATCCGCGCGTTATACCGCGTCAGTTGTTCCAAGCTATTCATCACCGGATAGCGATCGCTCGTGCCAGAACGCAAAACAAACAAGACGTTGCATACCACTGCGCTCATTAAATTCGTCTCGCTGGCTAGCCCGACTGGAGGGCTGTCTACTAATACGTAATCGTAGCCACCGGAGTCGCGCAGGGCTTTGATATTGCGCTCAAAACTACCACGGGCAAAGAATTCAGGAATTTTCTGCTTGGGAATAGATAACGCTGGTAGCAAGTCAAAACCTGGGGAAACGGAAACTGGCATTGGAGGACTAGCATTTGCTGCGCTCTTGATCCGATTTTTCCCTAAGCGCCGACTCATTTCTGCCTTGCGCAGATCGCCATCGATTACCAGCACCCGAAAGCCGAAGTTCACTAAGGCTAGAGCCAGCCCCAGAGTAACCGTGGTCTTACCCTCGCCAGCAGTGGCGCTAGTCACCATCAAACACGGGTGTTCCAGCATCAAGATAGATGAAGCCAAGCGCTGAAACTCGATATCGATTTCGGCTGCTAAATTTCGTTCCATGCTGGGTTGTTTGAGATGGGGAATGCTACCCAAAACCGGGAGTTCCACTTGCTGTAAGTCTTTTGGTTTGAGCAATGGGTTGCGATTTTCTAGGAAGAAAATTAGAGCCATGCTGCCGAAAATAGCAGCGAGCATACCGCCAGTAGTAATCAGCTTTAAGTTAGGTATGGATGGTCTGGGGTCGATGGTGGGTTCGTTTAGCGTTTGCACGTTTGGATAGGCGTTAAAAGGATTGGTCTTTGACTGCTCGCTTTGAGCAATAATGCCTTTGTATACGCCTTCGGCAATCTCGTACTTGCGCTGGAGGTCTAACAACTGCGCTTGATTTTTCGTGATGAAGTTGAGTTCGGTATTGAGTTTGTTAACTTGCTTTTGAATTTGCTTCGCTTGTTGCTGCGTTCCCTGAGCTAGAGTCTGGTTTCGGATCAACTCTACCATCAGTTCTAGGCGGCTATCGTTAGGTCCATTACCTAGAGTTGTATCTATTTGCGCGGTGTTAGCACCAGGAATTGCCACGGCAATTTGCTGATTGAGCTGGCGGAGTAACTGTTGGCGCTGCTGTAATAAAGATTGCACCTGCGGGCTATCATCTCTATACTTACTGCGGGTGACTGCCATAGTTGACTCTAATTGCGAGAGTTGAGTGCGGGTGGCTTGATACTCTTTGTTCTCGCCCAAACGCAGAGAATTCATTGCTTGTTGAGGCGTAATCCCGAGACTGACTGCCGCAGCTTGAGCTTGCGTGGCGTTGGCTTGTCCCTGTGCGATCAGCGTTGCCTGCGTCGTTTTTAGATTGTTAATTGCTGAGATCAACCCCCCAGATTGTTCGGGACTGTTGACTAGTCCGGTAGAGCGCTGAAAATTCGATAAATTAGCTTGCGCTTGGTTGAGATTAAGACGAGCTTGTTCCAGCTCTTCTTGGGTATACTGCACTCGGACTTCTGCATCTTTGCGACGTAGTTCGTTGAGTCGTTGTTGATAGACCTCAAGAAAGGTAAACAATCGCTTGTAAGCTATATCGGGGCGACTACCCTGAGCTTCCACTTCTATCAGCGTTGTTGCTGGCTGTGGGGTAACGACAAATAACTGGCTGAAGCTACTCACCTTCGAGTACAAGCTTTTTTCGGGGTCAACTGCCTGCACGCGCTTCATCACGGCATCGCTAGTTAAAATAGCTAACTGCACGTCCAAAGGGCTGACATCTTTAAAGTTGAGCGCTGTGGTTTGAGTGCTACCTAAAGGACCGAGATTCGCACTTAAACCGCCTGTTTGGGGAAGATTTAACTTGGCATTAGCTGTCCAGACTGGAGGAATGCTCGTGCTGGCATAGAACGCTGCATAAATTGTGGCAGCAAGCACGGCACTGTTAAATCCCAGCAGTGGCAACCAGTGCTTGCGGGCAATACTGAATATCTGTTTCATACTTGAATCTCGTTCTAGTTTGGTAGTGGAAGTAACAAAAGTATCAATGCTTGACAATAGCTGACAATTATTTGTCTAAGACTAGAGTTTCTCTTGTTGCAACCGAGGTTTGACTTAATAACTTGCAAAGAAGTAAATAGGTCAACTAATAAAGTTGAAGAGCAAATATGTCGGGTGAGATTAATTACACTCTTGTCCCAAGCCTACCTGTACTCTGATATCTTCTGTTTTAATTTCAACAGATGTTTTTCAAGTTACAAATATGTCTCAACACACCCTTGACTAAAATTTGAACTAGAACTGATAGCAATTAGCTATGAATTTGTCGAAAAACTGCTGTAGGTTGGTAATTGCCTAATTGTTTCTCGCAGTACGTTTGTTTTACTTCTTTGAGTCTGCTGGCAGTAAGTTTCAATGGCTTGCATTTCTAGTTCAGAAACTTTGAAGGTAATCCATTGTTTCTGGCGAGTATATTGTTGATTTTGAGTCAATATGAGCTGTTCAATAGAAATAGGTTTCATTTGTCATGGTAAAGTTAAGTGGTAGCTTCAATTCCCTTGCTGAAACCAATAATAACCCTAGACACTACGAGGGTTAACCACAAAAATCCCCTAAAAACAGACATTTTGCCCTGGCAACCGAGCAAAATCTTGATGATAGTTTCCCTAAGATTTGAATTTAGAAATTGGGGTCTTCTTCAGGGTGGGGAGGTTGGTTGAGATTAAAGCCTCTGGTTGCGGAACGCGAGTTAGTATAGGTTGGTAAACCTCGAATTAAATCTCTCAAAACATCTGTTTTTGTGCGTTGAGTTTGTTGACAATAAGCTTCGAGGGCTTGCATTTCTAACTCCGAAACTTTAAAGGTAATCCATTGTTTCTTTTTTGTAGACACAAGCTGCCATATGGGTAAAAGGTGGTGGATAAAAATTGTAGATTTACCCTGTGAAAGTTCGTACTCTTGCCAGTCTGCATCCAAACATTTAAATGTCAAGCTGAATAATCAACTACTCACTGTCATGCGATCGCCCGCTATTAGCGATCGCGATTTGTAATACCAACAAAATATAGCCATATTGAAGTAAACCCATAATAGTACTTATAACTAAATGCTTATCACTGAAGAAAGATTTATCTATAAGTGCTATCTTGTAACGTGGTCAAGAGCAATATTGAATGAGATACAATTTCTGTTTGAGATTCGTTCAAAAATACTGCTTTATTCAGTATTTTTGAGAATGAAGTTTTTGGCAAAAATTGTCGCTAATGCACGATTTGAATCAAATTTTCAAAGGAGTGGCAGGATATAAGCTAGCACTGAGCGTGTTATCATCAGAGGCTAGCACTCTTTCAGATTTAAAGGGATGAAGTTAGAAAGTATTCTCGATCTAGTATCGATAGATGCACTGGGAGGACAGCCTCTCAACCGAAGGTAAGGTGAAAACTCTCCTTTGAATGAGTGAATTCCATGCCAGTCTCAAAGTTTTGATTGACAGATACGCAGCGCTTAGTTTAGGATTTACGGACTTGAATTGTCTAATCGATCGATAGGAAAGTGCGTATCGCTAGAAGGTAAAGAGCTATTTTTGCGGACAGAGGATAGATGCAGCAAAACTTACCCCATAAGCTAGATCAGAGAATTACTTTACCACTCGTCCACTTACTCGATAAGACCGAGCCTGCCTTTAGTCACGCTTTTCTCCATGCCGCTCGCACTTTACATAGCTACCTGCAAGAAATTCAGTCTGCAATTGCATTAGTTATCAATTCAGAGAGCGAGCCTTACACTATAGCTGTAGTCGGTTTGTTTTCTAAGCTGATTCGCACTTACAACTCTTACGTTTTACTAGAAATTCATGACGATGACGCTGGCAGCCAATTTCTGGTAGAAGAGTTATGGGATACGGCAGTGACGCTGACTTATTTATTAGAAACTGCCGAGCGAGAAACTTTTACCGATTATATTGCTGCCTCTGTCTACCAGGCTCGCTTGCTGCTACAAGAAGTTGAAACGCAATTAGTCCACCTCCCCCAGAATTTAGATCTGCTCGTGTTGCGCGATCGCCTGAAAGCTTTTATTTCCGAACAAAAACAGCCAGCAACCGATCGAACGCTGACAAACTTAGCGGCAGATACGTGGGGTATGGAGACAGCCAATACAACTGCTAAGCGCGCTAAATTATTAGGATTGAATTTTCTCAGCAATCCAGCACAGCGCATAGCACAAAAAATTACGCCGGCTAGTTTGCTAGACGTACATCTGAATTATATTAATTCTGCTGCTCGTGACTTGCCAGCGTCAGACTCGCAGAAAATTGATTTTCGGCAGTTACGGGATGCCAGCCACCTTTGCTTGCACACAACTAAAGCTTTGCTAGAAGAATTCGTGCAGACCTCAGATGCGGGTCAGGTTAAAATTCAACAGCAAGAGTTAAATGAATTTTTTGAATGGTTTTACCACGCCTATCAAGCCTATAGTAGCGATCGCGATGCATCCCTAAAGTCGAACAAGAACGGAGGCAGGCGTTGATAGATAGCGGCGATTTATCTTCTGCAATAGGAGAGTCTACCACTTGGCGCTCGACTCATACGATAGCTAAATTCACTCACTGAAGGGTTTGGCACTTCTGGATTAATCGTTTGAGTTGATTGCTGCCAATCTTTACTTGTAGCTATTTGCGAAGTTAATTGACCTGCTGGATTACGGTTGAGTTTCAGCCACAGCTTACCATGTTCGCCGCAAAAAAACTCTTCAATCCAGGAGTTGCGATCGACATAAGCACCTTGACTAGCAAGCAAAGCAGCGCTTTTGTGAGACACATTTACATATTGTCGGATTTGAGCTGCTTCTGTATAGAACAAAAAGTGTTTTGTACTACCTGCTCGCCATAAACGGCGATCGCAGTAAGGACAGCAAAAATGCTGTATTTGTTTGCGGCTGCTACGTTTTCCAGGCATTGGAAATCCCTTTGAATCACTACAAAAATACCATCCGCCAGAACATCTTTTCTGTCACTCAAAACTCATGCTTAACTAAAATCTTGCTCCAATATAACTTTGCTAGAATCAATCTAAAATTTACCGAATTTCAACCACGAAATCTCATGACGCTTGGAGGTAAGTTGCTCGATCGACTTGTGTGCGCCATTAGCTGTAAATCTGGCAGCGCAGTCTCTACCTCATTGGTACTCACTACAAAAGCTGTGGGAATGGGAATGCAACTGGGTAAATCGTCGCTATCGTGGACTTTGAGCGTCAAGCGTTGCACCTTTGGAAACATTTCTCTGACTAATTGTAGAAGATCGGCAGCGACTATTTGAAAGGTTTTTTGTTCTACGATTAATAGCGTTAGCGTATCGCTAGACGACTGCAAATCTTTCAATTTTTTTAATGTTTCTAATGGAGAATTCGCATATAATATTCTCAGTTTTTGATGAGAACGCTGCAAATCTTTCTTAATCTCTCCTATAAGTTCGGGTTGTGGATCGATAACCATCACTACAGGTTGACTCATAAAACTTACTACTTCCTTTTTAACTCTTTTTTTGGTTTTCTTACCAATTCAGAACAACAAATTTACGAAAACTAGAATGAGCGAGTTCCTCGCTTATAAATCAGCGAGATTTACCCATAAAAAAAGCTGTTAGAGTTGATTAACTTTCACTTCTAACAGCCTCAAGTTTATTCTCATTCAAAAATAATTAAACCCCTGGCAGACTGGCAAGTTATCGATAATAAATTATCGATAATAATTCGTCCACCTAAAGAGTACGCATACTCTTTTTATGGAAGTTGTAAAAGTGCACTCCTCGGTGTCTTCTCTTACAACCTACAGCGCCACACGCGCTGAATACCTCTTGCATATTCCTAATTAATTTCTCTTGTAAATTTAAGCCACAAATACTCAGGAAACTCATTAAATATTTGCTGGCTTTTCAATACTAAAAAAATAACAGAATTTATTGGTATTTGTCAAATGCTTTTTTCAATTTTTTTCAAGTTCTATTTTTGAAGATGAAGTCAACTACACTGTTGCGATCGCGCTCTTTATTCCTCTTCAGTTGTTCGGAGCGATCGCTACATTTAGGTACTGTTAGCTTTTGGAAAGATGTATAACCTCTCCCGGCTCAACTACATAACATGCAATCTATAACATTTGGTTTAGAAAATCACAGCGCTCTCACCTTGGAGTAGAGTTTATCTCTTAATTTCAACTGTTAAGCTGCTTACAGGAAAAATATATTGATATCTTACTAGATTATTGCTGCACTTCATTAGCATACCTATACTGAGAAAATTTAAAATGTACTCTCATATACAAAGTTACAATTTTTTTCATTCAACCACAGATTCTTGGCGATTGCTTACTCAGCGGTCATTTTTCAGGTAATGGGCAGGAGCTTGTTCGGCGTTTCCTTCTTTCATAACCTCTCGATAGTGGTATTTACCAATTATTACTTACGAATTCTCAGCTTAATGTAAGAAAATGATGCAGACATCCGTATCAAGGATGAGATAACTGTCTTATATTGGCGTTCGAGGATGTATGAAGTATCACAAGCTGAAAGCAAGTCATATCAGCATTTAAAAGTGTATGAAGTATCACAAACTAAAAACGGATAATCTTGACATGCAAAAATGTACGAAGTATCACAAGCTAAGAGCAAATCAACATTGAAATACTTATCTTGCCGCTCGTGACTCGATTTATCGCCCAACATCCAAAAGAGTCAGTGAGATGGAAGAAAATACTTATGGAATCTCGGTATTCATGAATGATAGGCTCTGAGTTTTCGATTCAGAATCTGAGAATCGGAATTGCACCACTGTATACTTCAAGTATAGACTAAACCCCATAATTTGCTAGTAAGTAGAATCGTTCATGCTAAACTATCACATTAAGAAAAAGTGAATATTTTCTGAGTTTTTACAAATTGGCAATTAAAATCAACTGCCTTATAGTAAATATTTTTAACTTTTCAGAACAACTAGCAACATTAAGACAACAAAATATAGATAAATTTGCAACTTAAAATACTTCGGTCAAAATATTTCGAGTACTTCTGCCGCGAACTTAACTGCGCCTGCACTCTACAATTGGCATTACAGGTAATGAAGTAGTTAGGTATCGATAGTTTCTTGTCCCTTATGATTCCTACTTATGTCTGAGCAAAATACATCTAATCTAGATGCAACACCTTTGTATGCGATGAATCCAGTCGATCGGTTTTCCGATCGCGTGGGGGATTATGTAAAATATCGTCCGAGTTATCCTCAAGCTGCAATCGAGCGAGTCTTAGCGGGATTATCGCCATCACAACTAATTGCCGCAGATATAGGTGCGGGAACGGGAATTGCAGCGCGATTGCTAGCAGAAAAGGGAGTGCGAGTCATAGCAATCGAACCAAATGCACCAATGAGGCAAGCAGCTGCACCCCATGCTTTAGTAGAATTTCGAGACGGGACTGCTGAAACAACAGGTTTAGCTGATGCTGCTGTAGATTTGGTAACGTGCTTTCAGTCTTTCCATTGGTTCGATCCAGAACCGACGCTGCTGGAGTTTCGCCGGATCTTAACAGAAGAAGGAAGATTGGCTGTAGTGTGGAACGAACGCGATCGCCATGACGAGTTTACAGCAGAGTATACTCATCTAATTAAAGTTGCTTCTGGCTATCATCCTGCCGAACAGCACCGGATGGCGATCGAGCCTGTACTCAAGAGTAGCTTGTTTGCTGATGTCCAACAGTATAGATTTGCTTATCAACAGCCACTCGATTTTGATGGGGTTGTCGGTAGAGCCATGAGTACATCGTACATCCCCCTCGCTGGTGCAGCCTACGAGCGATTGATTGCAGATTTACGGCAGTTGTATGCTAAAAATCGTAACGATGATGGTTTAGTGACTTTAGTTTATACGACAAGCGTTTATCTAACGCAGATTAGGTAGTTTGCCATCTGTCATTAGGTAGAGGTTTGCAGACATACAGTTGCGATCGCATTTTGTCATCTGTCATTGGGTAGATATTTGCAGACATACAGTTGCGATCGCATTTCAGTAGGATGGCGATCGGTTTGTCTGTACGATTTCCGTAAATGTGGGTTTGTTATGCTTCTACTGTGGCTGTCGATTCATCTCTGGCTTGGAAATACCAGTAGAGGTTTGCAACAGTCATGTGAGAGACTTGTTGTAAATTCGCTGGGATCAGTGCTTTATAACCAGCTAACGATGCTTGTTGAGAAATATAAGTTTCTGCTTCTCGACGCAGTTCTGTTTGCATCATAAATTTTAACTGGTCGCGTAAAGATAGAGGATGAGATTTTTGTTTCAGTTCCTCGTAGATTTTTTGTTCTGGAGGCAGTGTAGAATTGCCTATTTTTTGATTATTTTCTGTATTATATGTATCTGAATCGCTAAAATTTGCGCTTGATAATAATTTTTCCTCTTCTGGGGAAAGCGATCGCCTCCAGTTTACATGATGTTGCCAAGAATTGAGTACTGTTAAATCGTGGTCGTGCAGGCGTTGAATTTCAGGGAAGATAAAATCAAGCTCGTCATCTGTTTTACAAGCGTCGATTATATTTACAGTATCGTGACGGATTTGATTTTGTGAATTGGCAAGGCGATCGCTGACTACTTTATATTCACCCTGAATTTGATATGTTGTTGTAACTGCTTGCTCGATCGCCCAAGCACATTCTTTTCTACGAAGCTGTCCAACTGGACAAGTCTGTTCGTATAGCAATGGATTATTGTAATCTGCTAAGGCTTGTAGTAACATTCCTCGCGCGCTGACAATATCCGCATTTCTCATATTTATATCGACTAATTTTAGCGCATCTTTAATACAGATCAGTGCTTGGAAAAATCGCCCATAAGCTTGAACTAAAATTGTCCGATGATGTCTATATTCTACATCTGAGGCAACCAGTTTAATTTGTTAGATTATTTGATATCAAGTTATAAAAGACCTTAGAATATAAGGAACCAGAGTATATAAATCTTTTAGAAAAACAAGAAGTTACTTCAATCGATCAATATCAACAAGAGTTAGAAGAATCAGAGCGGCAAGTCGAACTAGATTTAATAATTATTAAAACAGCGTTTGCCTCACTCTATCCTAATGCGATCGCGCTTTGATTATTCAAGTTAGAAAAATGCGATCGCTCTTATTTACTATCCTTTTCTTCTGTCTGTTTTTGTAAAAGCTCCTTTAACAAAAGTTTTCCCTTCTCGCGACGGTAAACATTGATTGGATTATTTCGGTTTTCTGCCTCAACTTGGGCAATTAGCTCGTCAAGTAACATAATTTGAGCGTCAAACATTAAGCAGATTTCACGCATCCTAGTAGCTCTTTGCTTGACTTTTTCCGGATCGGTAAACTTTAATGGCTGATTCATGTTAAAGTCCTCTAAGCAAAAATTCGCCGTAAATTGAGCGTAAAGCCTAGCAATACATCCTCGCCAGACAAAGTAAAAGGATCTTGTAAAATTTCTACTTGCTGCCTTTGACGATATATTTCTACTTGACGATCTTGAGGATTAATCAGCCAACCCAAACGTGCCCCATTATCCATATATTCTCGCATCTTGGCTTGTAGTTGTTCAAGGCGATCTGTAGGAGAACGCAACTCTACTACAAAATCTGGACACAGGGGTACATAACTATCCTGTTGCTGTTGAGTTAAAGCATCCCAGCGTTCTCGCTGTACCCAACTTGCATCGGGTGAGCGTTTAGCGCCATTAGGTAAAATAAACAGAGTTGAAGAATCAAATCCTTCGCCTCGGTCTAGATTATCTTCCACCCAATTGCTAAACTGCCCAGATAGGCTTAAATTTTTCTTTCCCGATGTTCCTCCAGTAGGTGGCACTATAACTAAATCTCCTGCTGCTGTTTGTTCAAAATTCCACTCTGGGTTAGCTCGAACGACTTGCTCGAATTCGGCATCATCAAGCTTCAATGCGCATATAGTTAGGCTACCGTTCATGTTTCAATCTCCAGTTGCGATCGCGATCGCTAATAATAAGAGAAATAACTGTAGTTATATTTATCTTAAGCATGAACCAGACTGCCCTAAACTTAGTTGCTATTTCCATCTTCGCGATGACGCTTTCGACGCTGTTGAGTCCCTTGTTGCATTTTTCCCCGACAATTCCAGCACTTGCTACATTCAGCGTTTTGGCAATTGCAACATTAGATAGCTTCAGTTTTCAAGGCAAAGGTGGTAATTTAGTTTTAGACTGGCTGGCAAGTTTTTCACCTCAACACCGCGATCGCATTGTTCGCCACGAAGCAGGACATTTTTTGGTAGCGCATTTATTAAACATTCCCATTACTGGTTATACTCTCAGCGCGTGGGAGGCTTTGAAGCAAAAACAACCAGGATTAGGGGGTGTCAGTTTTGAAGATCGGGAGTTAGCAGCGCAGTTAGATCGGGGTATGCTGACAGCTCAAATGCTAGACCGCTATTGTACTGTTTGGATGGCAGGTTTAGCAGCAGAAGATTTAGTTTACAGTAACACTGAAGGGGGAGCAGACGATCGCCAGAAATTAGGAATGGTTTTGACTCCTTTAGGATATACGGCTAATGCTGTGGAGCAAAAGCAACGCTGGGCGATTTTACAAGCACGGACTTTATTGCAGGCAAATTGGTCTGCTTATGAGGCTTTAGTTGGTATGATGCAGCAACGGGCTGGGGTTGATGAGTGTTGTCGGGCGATCGAGGAGAATCAAAGGGACAAGGGAGACAAGGGAGAAGTTTTAATTTAAATGTCGCGCAAAGCCGCAAAGACGCAAAAGCTAATTTATTGACTTTCTTTCCAGCAAGTGCAGTGTTGTAAAAATCGGGCGGGAATGTCGGGGCGCGTACCAAAATGGAGGTGGATGTAAGAGGCATGTAGGTTGGGGAGTCGCCAGCCTTCGGGAGTTGGGGAAGTGCTGAATCCTTGGGTTTGAAATAGGGGTTGGGTTGGTAATTCTGAAGCAGAACGATGAAATTCATGTCCCCAGACTGTATCGTTTGTTTGTAACAAGGGGCTGTCTTGAAGCGCGATCGCTTGACGATATCCTAGAGTAAGGCGAGAACCCATTGTAGCAGCGGTTGGAATAGCCCCTACCATTGTCCAAGAATTATCTTCAAAATCGATAATTTCATCGCATAAATACATTAGTCCCCCACACTCAGCATATGTAGGCATTCCCGTCAATATAGCTGTTTGTACTGAGGCGATCGCTCCTCTATTTGCTGCTAATTCTTGGGCGAAAACTTCAGGAAATCCACCACCAAAATACATCCCACAAACATCTTTTGGTAATTCAGGATCGGTTAAGGGACTCCAAAATACAAGTTCTGCCCCTAATTGTTGCAATAAGTCTAAGTTATCTTGGTAATAGAAATTAAAAGCGCGATCGCGGGCAATGGCAAGTCGAATTCGGAATTCGGAATTCGGAATTCGGAATTGGTGATTTGGTAATTGGTAATTGGTAGTTGGTAGTTGGTAAAATCCTTCTTCCTTGTCTCCCTTGTCTCCCTTATCCCCCCTGCTCCCTACTCCCTGCTCCCTGCTCCCTTGTATCAAAGGCATTAATTTGTCCCAATCAAAACAGGTCTGGGCTAAGGTTGCCAGTTGCTCGATAACGAGATCCAGTTGGGGAAGTTCGGCGGTGGGGACTAGACCGAGATGGCGATCGGGAATAGTAATATTATCGTGGCGGCGTAAAATACCGAAAATTGGTAAGTCTAGAGGTGCAAGGGCATCTTGTAATAATTGTAAGTGGCGATCGCTTCCAACTCGATTCAGTACGAATCCGACTATTTTGACATGGGGATCGAAGGAACGATAACCGTGGGCGATCGCCGCAACCGAACCAGACAGGCGACTGCAATCTATAACCAGTACTACAGGTAGATTGAGTATTCGGGCGATGTGAGCGGTACTGGCAAAATTAATTGGTAATTGGTAATTGGTAATTGGTAATTTTGACTTTTGACTTTTGACTTTTAACTTTTGACTTTCGATATTACCAATTCCATCAAACAGTCCCATCACTCCCTCTACTAGTCCATACTCAGACTGTTGGGTATGATGGATAAAACATTGTTGGACGTAAGTTTCGGAAGTCAGTACGGGGTCTAGGTTGCGGCAGGGAGCTCCGGTGACGTACTGGTGAAACATCGGGTCGATATAATCTGGTCCTACCTTAAAAGACTGAACAGATAATTTTTGCCACCGACATAAAAAAGATAGTAGGGCAAGCGTCACGGTTGTTTTGCCTACCCCACTGCGTTCTCCAGCAATAATTAAAGACATAACTTAGTAGTTGGTAATTGGTAATTGGTAGTTGGTAATTGAACTTTCAAAAGCATTCATTTTGACTTTTGTACGGGCGGGTTTAGCAAATAGGTTAACAACCTTAAGTGAAAATTTTTGGTCAAAACCCGTCCCTACGTCTTCTCATTACCCATTACCCATTACCCATTACCCATTACCCATTACCCATTCTCAACATCTGTACTGTCACTGCCAGACTTTCTTCAAATAGTACGTCTCGTCCCCAGCGTTGTAGTTGCTGCGAGAGCAACTCTTCAGCACTTTGATCGGCAAGGGATGTCACTTGGTTGACGATCCCAGCTTGAGCGCCGCCGTGTGCCTCCATCCGCATACAGCCAGAGGTTTCGGAACACAAAACGGTAGAACAGTTGGCAGCTGGATTCGTAGAGGTTAAGCGTAAAGCAATCAAATCTCCAGCTACGTCACCGTCGCTAGCAGTTGGAACGCCAGCAATTTCTGCTTCGACTTCGCGATCGCCTTCTGCCATGAAGTAAAAGCGTTTGATGTCGTAGTCTCCCGTTTCTGTAGTCACTTTAGTCGGTCGCCAGTTCAATCGACTTGCCAACCAGCCTAAAAACATCAAGGCTTGGGCAGAATTGCCTTTTTCATAGTCTATGGTGACGCGATCGACTTCCCCTAATGCAGCGCGGCGCTGGGGTGGATCGAAGGCTTCTGCCGTCAACTCTTGCCAAGCAGCTAGCCGACTCCAGTTGACATCGAAAATTGTCATGCCTGCATCGATCAATTCTTGCAGCCGGATGAGATTGGTTTCAACCTGTGTAAAACTGTTGGAGTCGAAGATGACAGAGTTGCAGGAGGCTACCAAACGCTTGAAGATCGGGTGATCGGGTTCTGGAGTAGCTTTCCACCAGAGAAATTTAGGCAAGCCACCAATTAATAAATCTGGAACCATGCCTACCACTCTTTCGAGGGCTTCAACCGTTCCCGTCAGGGTGATGTATTCGCAACAGATCAAAGTTGTAGCGGACTGCTTTTGGATCGGGCAGTATGCCGAAACTTGTGCCTTTACGCCCTCGTCTTCTCCGGTGACTGGACATAAAGCAATAATTCGACAAGGATTGCGGCTGGCGATCGCATCAGCAACAGCGGGACTGCGGGTATCCATTGCGTAAGCTGTCGTTGCTGCGCTGCTATCTACTACACCACGGCGTTTGCTTTGTTCTTCTCTAAGTTTTATGAGTAACTCTGGGCTAGATTTCCCCGTTTTTTCTAGTCCAAATACTTTTTGGGCTTCGCGAATTGCGGAGGCGGTGCGTGGTCCTGGGATGCCGTCGATTGGACCGCTGTAATATCCCAAAGCTGCCAGCAATTGTTGAGTTTCTTCTGGTTCGTAAACGATCAAAGTAAAGGTTTTGGCGCGAGTGGCGGCGGGCAGTCCCCCATCCTCACCAGCCACGCCATAACTTTGCCAAATCTGATTGAGTTCGGCTTCAATCTCGCTAACTGAGATATCCTTGGGAGCCTGAAGTGAGAAAATTGGAGCAGATTGAGTCACCATAGGACAGGATGAAAGATGAAGGATGAAGGATGAAACTAGCTATTAGCAATAGAGCGATCGCCACCTTTACCATCATTCCCGTAAATTGGTATTTGTAACAGATAGCCTGTATACAGATTGAGTGTCGATCGGTTCATTGCTATTTACAACCTACGCCAGCGACGACCATCTCGATCGATCAGTAATTCCGCCTCGGTTGGTTCCCACGTCCCTGCTTCGTATTGCGGAATCGTCGCGGGATCGGTAGGCGAATCCCAAACTGAGAGGGCTGGAGTCACTAATTGCCATGCAGCTTCTACTTCGTCGGCTCTAGTAAATAGCGTTTGGTCGCCCATCATGCAATCGAGTAAGAGGCGATCGTATGCGTCGGAAGTTGCTTGTAAGCCAAAGGAACCATAGGTAAAGTCCATATCTACAGAACGAGTCCGTAGAGTTCCCCCTGGCATTTTTACCTCAAATCGCAGCGAAATCCCCTCGTTTGGCTGAATTCGCAGCGCCAAGATATTAGCGTTCATCTGCTGTGCTGCCGACTGAAATAACAAATTCGGTACTTCGCGGAAATGAATTGAAATCTCCGAAACTTTTTTCGGCAAGCGTTTACCCGTCCGCAGATAAAAAGGCACGCCTTTCCAACGCCAGTTGTCGATCAAAAACTTCATGGCGACAAACGTGGGAGTTGTAGACTGGGGATTCACCCCTGGTTCTTCTCGATAACCAGGGACGCGCTTGCCTTTCATCCACCCCGCACTATATTGTCCTCTGACTGCCGCACGTTCCAAATTTTGAATATCTGCTAAACGAGTCGCTTGAATCGCCTTCATTTTCTCCGTGCGGATTGAATCGGCATCTAGGGAGTTAGGTGCCTCCATTGCTGTGAAGGCAAATAGTTGCATCAAGTGATTTTGCAACATATCTCGCAATGCCCCAGAGCTTTCATAGTATCCGGCTCTGTCTTCTACCCCGACTGTCTCGGCAACGGTAATTTGGACGTGATCGACAAACTGGCGGTTCCACAATGGTTCAAAAATGGCATTCCCAAAGCGAAACACCAGCAAATTTTGGACTGTTTCTTTGCCTAAATAGTGGTCGATGCGATAGACTTGTTCTTCTTTACAAACTTGCTGCACGACGCGGTTAAGCGATCGCGCCGTTCCCAAATCCCGACCGAAGGGCTTTTCAATCATCAAACGGGTTTTGAGCGGATCTTTGAGCATTTCTGCTTTGCCCAACTGCTGGATGGCTTCTGCAAAAAACTTGGGCGACACAGACAGGTAAAATACGCGGTTGCCTCTGGTTCCCCGCTTTTCATCCAATTCTGCCAAAAAGTTTTTTAGCTTTTGATAGCTTTCGGGATTGTCAATATCTCCGGGGCAATAAAATATACCCTGAGAAAACTCTTGCCATAGGTCTTCCGAACCAATCCCGTCAGAAAACTGCTCGATCCCCTCCCGCATTTGTTCGCGGAAGTAATCGTGACTCCATTCTCTGCGTGCTACGCCTACAATTGTAAATTCGGGTGGTAGGCGGCGTTCCCGTCTGAGTTTGTAGAGTGCTGGAACGAGTTTGCGCTGAGTCAGATCTCCCGACGCACCAAAAATGACTAAGATTTGCGGTTCGGGAACTCTCTGTTGTTGCAGCCCCACTCGTAAGGGATTTTCTAGCAACGTGACCATATGAGGGGTAAGGGGTAAGGGGTAAGGGATAAGGGGTAAGGCAAGGCACTGCCTTGCCCCCTACATTAATTACACGGGTGACAGCTTAGCAACCTTCTCTTCCAGAGACTGCATCAGCGATTCAAAGGGTTTAATGAATTTGTCGATCCCTTCCACAAGTAATTCGTCCATTACTTGGTCGATATCGATCGCCACATCTGGATCTTTTAAGTTTTCAATTAACTTGTATGCTGCATCGACATTTGACTCGACGCGATTTGCTACGTCGCAGTGGTCGGCACACGCATCAATCGTATTGGGTGGTAATGTATTGACTGTTTCAGGACCGATCAGTTCGTCAACGTACATGACATCGCTGTAGTTAGGGTCTTTGGTGCTGGTGCTAGCCCACAGCAATCTCTGAACGTTTGCGCCTTTGGCTGCTAATGCTTGCCAGCGATCGCTTTGAATAATTTTCTTGTATTCTTGGTAAGCAATCTTAGCGTTGGCGATCGCGACTTTTCCTTTCACAGCTCTTAATTTTGCTTCTTTCTCAATTCGGTCTACGCCTGCTTTGAGGGCAGCATCAATTTTCCCGTCAATATTAGAATCGATCCGCGACAGGAAGAAGCTAGCCACCGAAGAAATCTTACTAATATCTTTCCCTTCTGCCGCACGTTTTTCCAAACCGCGAATGTATGCCCAGGCTGTTTCGAGGTAACTTTGAACTGAGAACAATAGCGTTACGTTGACATTAATCCCCTCGGAAATGACCTGTTCTACCGCTGGTAAACCTGCATCAGTCCCAGGGATTTTAATCATTACGTTATCTCGCCCGATCTCTTGATAGTAACGACGGGCTTCGTTAATTGTTGCCTGGGTATCGTGGGCGATCGTGGGAGGCACTTCAATGCTGACATATCCATCTAGTCCGCCGGAAGCGTCATATACGGGACGCAAGATATCGCAGGCATCGCGGATATCTTTAAACACCAAGGATTCATAAATTTTGTAAGTTGGCAACCCCGCTCGAATCCCTGCTTCGATGTCAGCATCATAGATCGCATTACCCGCGATCGCTTTTTCAAAAATTGCTGGGTTAGAAGTGATCCCGCAAATACCTTGATTCTCAACTAAATTCTTCAGCTCTCCAGACTGAACTAAGTCACGGGTCAAATTATCCATCCAAATGCTTTGACCGTATTCTTTGATCTCTAGTAAATGATTCGTTGCCATATTTGTATTTCTCAACTCTTCATTGGTTTGCTAGGTCGGGAGCGAGGAGCGAGGAGCGAGAGATAAGAGAGCGGGTGATGGGTGGCTGGAATGTCTCCTTGTCTCCCTTGTCTTCCTTGTCCTTTCCCTAACCCCTAGCCCCTAACTCCTCATCCCTCTCATTGAGGTATGCGTGCCTGCGCCCGAATATTCTTTTCCTCTTGGGCTTGGGCGTGTCGCTGAATAAAGGACTCGACTAATGCCACGTCATCTTTACTACCAATAATCAACGGAGTGCGTTGGTGCAGTTTTTCTGGCACGACATCCATGATGTCTTGGTTTCCCGTACATGCTCTGCCTCCTGCCTGCTCGACCAAAAATGCTAAGGGAGCAGATTCATATAGTAGGCGGATTTTACCTTCTGGTTTTTTCACCGTGCCAGGGTAAAGGAACACGCCACCTTGCACTAAAATTCGATGAATGTCACCTACCATAGCTCCACTGTAGCGTGCGGTATAGCCTTCTGTGCGGTGGACGTAACGAATGTATTCTCGGATCGATTCATCCCATTGCCAGAAGTTACCTTCGTTGACACTATAAACCGAACCGTGTTGCGGCAGTTGAATATTTTCTTCCGAAAGTATGAATTCTCCCAGGCTGGGATCGAGGGTAAAAGAATGTACGCCCTTGCCGATGGAATACACCAAGATGGTGCTAGGACCGTAGAGGATATATCCTGCCGCAATTTGTTTGCTTCCCAATTGCAGTAAGTCTTTTGCCTCTCCATCTAGATCGTCGCCTTCCTGCTGTCGGATGGCGAAGATCGATCCCAGACTCATATTAATATCTGTATTGGATGAACCATCGATTGGGTCGTAAAGCAAGGTATAACGACCAATCGGACAGTTTTCAGGAATGTAATATGGCTTTTCCATTTCTTCGGAAGCCAAGCGACAGACTAAACCGCTCTGCTTGAAAACCGAGATAAAGACATCGTTGGCATAAACGTCCAACTTTTTGACTGATTCCCCCTGTACGTTCACGTCTCCGGTAAATCCCAGTACGCCTTCCATCAATCCCGCACGACTGAGGTGACGCGAGATTAACTTGCCAGCGAGGGCAATGCGACTCATTAAGGCGCTCAGATCTTGGGCATCAGCAGAAAAACTTTGCAACTGTTGTAGGACGTGTCGAGACAGTGTTGTACAATCCCGACCTAGTGCAGATTCGTAATCTATTGAGTGTTGGACAGCTTCAGCCATAACGATCGCTCTCTCTGTAGATGAGGGCATGTTGCAAGATTTACCAATAAGGCAGTACCCTGCACTACTATCTTAGGAACTGAATCTAATAGTGGAATCTGACTTTAGATAAACTATAGAAATCACTGCATTTTGTCACGTACGATCGCCTCAATCGTGTTGCTGAACGATTGCGAAATACTGCGATCGCGGCTCGATCTTCAGAGTTTTATTTTCCAACAATGCCGTCAAGCCATCAGTCTAGTTCTTGCCAAGAGCGATTGACAACATGCGTTGAACTGATGACAAGAATTAGAACGAGCCAATTGCGCTCGACAAAACACCGACCAGCAATTATCAGTGTCAGATACTTAACTGGTCAGTGAAAGGGTTGACCCAAATTCAGATTTAAACTATTAATCTTGTTCCGAGTGGTTTCCTACAGAGCGGGGTGGTTGTAACTACTCCTGACCAAATCTTGCCCTCACTCCGGCTCCGTTCCGCCGATATCCACCGCCGCCACCGCCATTTTCTTCGCGGGGTTTAGCTTTATTGACTCGCAGCTGTCTTCCCATCCATTCTGCACCATCTAATTCAGCAATCGCTGATTCTTCTTGGGCATCCTCGTCCATGTCAACGAAAGCAAATCCGCGCATTCTGCCAGTTTCCCGATCCATCGGTAAGACAATGCGCTTGATCGTGCCATATTCTGCGAATACAGTTCTCAGGTCTTCTTCCGTAGCGCGGTAAGAAAGGTTTCCAACGTAGATAGTCATAATCGGTCGCGTAAGTCTGAACAGAGAGTCAAGTTCAGTCGGGAAATCGAACCTAAAAATTTGCAGTTTCGGCAAATACCAGATTTCAAATTTGTCAGTAATCTAGCTTTCAAGATAGACAACCCCAGTCGGTAGCAGCTTCTCAAATTTAACCAGTTACAGGACTGAACTCACACTTACGCATATCATATCGTATGGTTTGTTTATCAAAGGTCTTCTGTATTACAAATACTGCCTAAAAAATTTCCAATAGTTATTATTTAATCTATTAACTGTTAACAGTTAACTATCGCCACTATAGAGACGCGAAAGATCGCGCCTCTACGTAACTCTCTACCTCTAGTCGATAGAAATGCTTTGGGGACCGCTAGTTTTGCCGTTGCGATCGCCAGATGTGGAAGAATTGTAGCTGGAAGAATCAGACTGGCGATCGAGCCAACTTTTGACTGGATCGTCAGCTAGGCTGAGGTGTAGTACCCCAGAGACAAATCCTCCTAAAAAAGAAACTGGGTGCTGTACCAATTCCTTAAAAATAGGTGCTAGTTCGTCTACAAACATAGTTGAATCTCCTCTATGCGTGGCTGCATCTGTACTGTTTGAAATTCTAGCGCTTGAATAAGGGAGCAGGGAGCAGGGAGTAGGGAGCAGGGAGCTGAGGGAGCTGAGAGAGAAAAAACAAAAGTGCCTCTCGCAAGAGCGCAAGAGCGCCTTTCACCAACTACCAATCCCTACTTACCTTCTACTTGAGGAAAGAGGCATTTATCTGAATCGCACCCTGCTGGACCTGCTTCGTCTAACTCTTGAGCATCATAGCGGCTGAGGGCAGTATAAAAATCATGCACTTGCCGTCGGGAATGCACTTGTTGCATTAACTCTTCGTACTTAGCTTTGGTTATCGGTTCAAATGGCAAGCGGGGGAAAGTCTGTAAGTCGTCAAATCTGGCTAATAAGGCAGCACTAATATAGCCTTCATCGTTTTGAATAGTTTCGTAAATCCGCGTCCCTAATGCTTCTACCTCGTTTTCTCGCAACTCAATTGTTGCGGAAGTGTTGTGAGTTACATAGTATTTCTGCACTTGCATGTAGAAATCCATTTGGGCTAGAGCGCTAAATTTGCTAATCTCAATTGCATCAGCACCGGGTAAATCTGCCCAAGGCACGGCGACAGGAATTTCTACCAACCACTCCATACAACGAGGATCGAACGGATCGTTCAACAAATTGCCATTTTCGTCTTTATCCGATTGGGAAGGAATGACAGCATAACCGTAGTCAATGCAAGCTAGTGCCACTGGATCGTTTTTGCGGAAGGTAATCCGACGAATAAAACGTTGAGCTTTAGGAGGATGCCAGCCAGGAGACGCGCCAGTCAGTAGAGATTTCGTCCCGCTAGGTTGGACTGTGGTACAACGATTAGGGCGTTTAATGTGATGGCGATCGCAATATTCCCACACAACGCGAAACACGATATCGCGCCAACGACTGAGATATTCTTCTTCTTTACTTCTAAAATACTCCGCTGCATTCTCAATTCCGAATTCCGAATTCCGAATTCCGAATTCCTCCGGTCTTCCTTGTTCCCACCACCGCAACCAATCTACGCCAAAAGCGCGGACGAAGAAATCGAATAATCCCGTGAAAGATACTCCCACAATTGGGTCTAATTCCCGACTAAATTGATAGCGGGGTTCGAGAAATTTGTGATTCAACAAAGAAGCGACAGATAATGCCCCTGCCGTAAAAGCTTCTTCTTGTTCTTTGTCATTTTTGGGGTCGATTTGATTTAAATGAACCTCCGATAAGTTGCAGTGAAAATTAACGCCGTGGATCTCGCCACATGGATTCAAACCATATCTTGAAAGCCTATGTTCTAGCTCTGAAACTATTATTTCAGGATGGCGATCGCGCAACCAATTTTGAGCTTGTTCTTTTGAGTTTGTGTATGTTTTGATAAACTCTTGTTTTAGCTCTTGGCTAGTCAAAATATCTGCATTACTACGGGCGATCGCTTCTGGCGCATATTGAATTGCTCCTTCACCAGAATAATATTGACTGCGAACGGCGTTAATACATTCTTCTAAAGTTGGTTTTTGATGAAATACGCGGGTATGATTCGCCATTCTCAACGCATCGCGTTCGGGATCGATCCGCCAATTACCATTTTCATCTTGTTGCCAAAGGTTATTTTTAGCATTAGCAAATAGCTCGTCATTGCTAGTACCTTGACGCATCCCCGCACTATTGTGAGTTAGGTAGCCATCACAATAAAAACAGTGAGCTTCTTCTACTTCGATATCGTAGGTTTGCACGCAGTCGTAGCTTCCCAAACCATTTACTGTAACTGGAATATCGAGACAAATATCTGATTCAGCAACGTAGCGTTCGTAATTAGCATCCACATCGCGAGAACCTTGAAATCCCATGCCTCGCATCTCACTATAGCTATATACCTCACGCATTAGCGAACCAGGTATAGTAAATCCATACATCTTCAGTCCTTGGCGTAATTCACCTTTGACTGAATGCAGTGCAATTAAGGCATTATATTGATTTTTTAAAGCAGGTATTGTGACATAATATTTCACCTGCCATTTTTCTATTTGTGGACGAGTTAGCTTTACTCTTCCTGCAATCCCCAAACTGGAAAGAACAGCAGCTACTTGTCTAGCAAATGAGCGATAAACTGTTGTCACTAAATGAGGTGGTCTATTATTAACTGCACCATCACTGTCCATTAAACCTGCTAGATAAGCAGATCTGATGTCAACCGAACCTTGCAAAATAAAGTCAGGAATTTCTATTGGCTGATTTGGCTGTTTGATGTATTTATGGAAATATTCAGCCAATCGAATAGAAGTGACACGCGATCGCAGTGTATTTTCATTTGAGAGCAGTACATGCGTTGCTTTTAATCCAAATAAAGCTAGAGCGCGATCGATCTTATCGTGAATTTTGGCAGCGAGTTCTTCATCTAAGCTGCTACAAGCCCAAGAAATTGCTCCATAAGGTTTTCCATGCTTATTTCTATCTAAACTGACATATCCATCACCATGAGTCAGACCAATTAGCCATGCCACGTCAGGAGTTAATTCGGGGATACTAATTGGGCTAGCGTTTCTACTTTGAATCGGTCGTTCTGTAGTAAAATCTCGTGGCAATTGAGTCACCGTACCAGGAAGAACCTGAGTATTGTGTATGAGGCGATCGCCTTCTACTAAATCTCCAATTTGCTGCCAATTAATCTTACCTTTAGCATCAGCTAAAACGGCAATACGATGATTTAAAGTAGCGCGGGGAAAAGTACCGTTTGTCTCAATTTCGTAGACTTCTTGAACGCCTTGGTCGAATTTATCAATCACATATCGAAAACCAAGTGGAGTTTGTACCAAATCTCCAATTTGGATATCTCGAATTGGTATAAGTCCTTTTGAGGTATGTACTAAAGCATCTTCAGGTAAACAGCGGCGAACATTGCCTGCGACAACTACAACAGCAGCTTCATCTATTAATAAACAACACTCAACCGAATTCAGTTTTCTGCCGATTGCTTTATTTAGAATCGCCGCGCAGCGTTGATACAATTCTGGTAATTTAATCGGATTAGCAACGCCACCAAAACCTTTTAAACTTTCCCCTGCCGGACGGATGTTGCTGAGATTGACGTTAACATGTAAGACATCCGAGAAGGCATCGTTAGTTGATAGTTCCAACAAAGTTTGATAGGACTTGACCCAACCTCGACGACTATCACCCACAAGAACATTGACAATATTCCCTTCGATTTGTACTTCTGTCTCGTCTTGCCGTGCGTCAGGCGCAGTCGTGCCAATTTCTCCTTCTACAGTGACGTGGAGGCGGTTGCGAATTACAGGCAATTGGTTAATGTACTGGGGTTCGAGGATTGCACCCGTACCGCAGCCCATCATTGCCAAGTCCATCATCAAGCCAAAAGCCCGCCAGTCTACCACGTTGGTAGAAGTGCAGTTGTAAGCACCGGAAAAGTTTTCTTGCCTGGAGATCCATTCCGTACCCCCTACCCACAGCCAGCGCCCGCTAGGGAGAGATTTTATCTCCTTTTGCATTTTTTCGAGAATAGCGGCTTCTGCTGGGGTGAGTTTACCCAATTCTACTAGCCCGCGCAGGGTGCGATCGCATACTTGTTCCCAAGTCTCGCGCCCACCTCCTATCCGCCGACTATACGTCCTGAAGAAGACTGGATTTGCAGCTGGGGCAGTTTCGGGAAACTGGCTGGTTGGGTTTAAGCGCTGTAGCTCTCGCACCATAGGTAAAATATTTAGGAAAAAGGTTTGACTGGAAAAAAAGCCTTAGCAGTTAAAGGCAATAGATTAAGACTATACGCGATTTACATATAGTGGTAAAGATTGAAAAATTACTCAATCTGCGCTAGACATAGAGGCAAGGTGTAGAGACGTTAGATGTAACGTCTCTACATTGGACATCGATCGCTAACTCAACTCAACTGCTGGCACTGGCGGATACTCAAGCTCATTCAGACTGCGGCAAATCCAAAGTTAAGTTTTTACATGCACGGGCATTAACCCAAAGGCAATGAACCGCGCTAGCAAGTCGCGTAGAGTTGACAGCCGTAACAAGCTTGGCGGCTGGAACTTTTGCTGTGGATCGAGCGCTCGATTGAGAATTTGCTGTTGGATTAAAGACTGAAAAGCCTGGATAAATCGTGTGGGCAACTCACGCCGACGTTGGACTTTGGCTAAGTCTTGTAGCTGCAATCTACCAGTTTTTAGTGGTTCGCTCAGCACGTTTGCCGCTACTACGGCATCTTGAATCGCATAGTTGATCCCTACTCCTCCAACGGGTGACATGACATGCGCAGCGTCACCAATTAATAGTAAGCCAGAACTATACCATCGCGGTAGGCGGTTCGACTCAACTGAGAGAAATGCGATTTGAGACCACTCTTTGAGTAGTTCCACGCGATCGCTAAATTCCGGCACTACCTCAACAATAGACTGTCTCAACGCCTCCAACCCCGCAGTTCGCAATTCTTGATAACCGCCTTTGGGAATAACATAGGCAATCTGCCAAGTATCATCGCGATCGATCGTTACTAAAATATGACCGCTACCGATACGACCATTCAAACCTTCTGGTTCATCCGGTCGGCGCGGAAGACGAAACCACAGCACATCCATAGGCGGCGAGGTCTCAATTGGCTTAAACCCAGCAAGTTGACGTAGGCGAGAATGACGACCATCTGCACCAACTGTAAGCTGCGCCCTGACTTCATGCCAACCCCCATGTCCGCGATAGCGCACGCCTCGGACTCCTCCATCTGCCACAATTAATTCTTGTACATTTGCGCCCAACACGAGTTGAAAGTTGGGATAATGTTTTGTCTCCTCGGTGATAAACTCCAAGAATTTTACTTGGGGCATCACTGTAATGTACGGATAGCGGGTTTTCAAGTGACTGAAATCAGCTATTGTGAAAGTTTTTCCATCTGTGCGAATATTCAGCTGGCGTAATTTGGTGTGGCGCAGCTCAAGCAAGCGTTCGGCTAAGCCCAATTCTGCCAAGATCTCCATCACAGATGGGTGAATGGTATCACCCCGAAAGTCACGATCCAAATCTTTGTGTGCTTCCAGCAGCATCACAGGTATACCTTGACGTGCCAGCAGCAGCGCCAATACTGCTCCTGCCGGACCACTGCCCACAATACAGCAGGTTGTCGTTTGTCGGTCTAAAATTTCATGCTGCGGGGATACGGCATCAGTTGGCGATATGGGAGTCGTATCGTTAGTCATACCAAAAACTCCTTAAAACTTCCAAAACAATTGAACTTATTTTTGATTGATTAGTTAATCAATCAAAATCGAAAAAACGTCCTAAAGCTGAATCGCATGAATTATTCCTACCCCGTATCCCTACTCATCTGTGGGAGCAACTAATGTCCCTTGTAAGAAAACTTTGACCGCAGTTTCTACCATCACTTCTGCACTAAGCTGCTGTGCGTCGGGTTGCATGAAGACCTCCCGCGTTAGTAAATATGCCACAAAAGAACCAGCGAAACAGCGTGCTGCTGCGTTTGGATTCATCGGTTTGAGTACGCCAGCAGCCATCTGTTGTTCTAAATAACCAGACAAGAAAGCCACCGAACGACTAGGACCAATTCGATTTACTATTTCTGCAACGTGCGGCTGCCGAATTGCTTCTCCCATGATGAGTTTGAATAGAGCCAGCGATGTAGGATTTTCAGCCATTCTGAGAAAAGCATGACCGAACAGAGTTAACACATCCTGTATCGGCTTGGTCATCAACTCGTCGCTGTGGCTCAGTAGTTGCATTAAAGGTAAGCGTTGTTCGAGAACTTGTTGAAACAAGTCGCTTTTGTCCTTGAAATAGTGATAAATCAACCCAGGAGAGCCAATACCGGATGCCGTAGCAATATCTTTATTGGTTGCTTTTTCAAAGCCTTTGCTAGCAAAAACTTGTAAAGCACCATCAATAATTTGCTGTCGCTTATCCTCAAAATCGCGATCGTCCCGTGGGGGCATGGCTATATCCTAGTCGTGTATTCGTCGTTGAGTTTGTAGAGGGAGCAGGGGAGAAAAATTGTTTGGTTACTCCTTAATTCTTAGAATAACTTTGATTGACTAGTCAATTGAAGTTATTTACAGAAAGTGACGAAATGGCATTGCTAAAAATGTTAGTGCCTATTTATACAAAAAAAAATTTAGTAAGTGCGATCGCGGTAGTTAGTATATGGTAGTTGCAGGCGATCGCTCTTGCTTTAACTCTTTAGATCTAGTTTTTTGGGCAGGCGATTTAGATAGGGATGGAAAACTCGACTTACTTATCGAGTTGGCAAGTCATGCCAATATCTCCAGTCTCATATTATTTTTATCTTCACCTGCAAAAGAGCATAAATTATTAGAACCAGTAGCTCAATTTGTGACTCAAGGATGTTAGCGATCGATAGCAACAGATAATTTGAGCGATCGCTCTCCTCGCAGACATTAAAATTTAGAAAGGCTAGGAATCATCTGTATTCACCAATGACGAATGACAGTACTTGTTCTACCTCCGCCTTGCCCTATGGCAAAATATTAAATAATTCACTGCATTCCGTCTTCCCGACATGACAGCAACCATTCCTAACCTGCCCAGCCTCTACAACCCCTTCACCACTGAAGCCAAGTGGCAAAAATTCTGGGAAGACAACCAAGTGTATAAAGCTGAACCCCAGCGCGGCGGGGAACCCTACTGCATCGTCATTCCTCCTCCAAACGTGACTGGTAGCCTCCATATGGGTCACGCCTTCGATAACACGCTGATAGATTCCCTAATCCGCTACCATCGCATGAAGGGATACAACGCCTTATATCTCCCTGGAACCGACCACGCCAGTATTGCAGTTCACACAATTTTAGAAAAGCAACTGCAAGCAGAAGGCAAAACCCGCTACGAACTGGGACGGGAGAAATTTCTCGAACGCGCTTGGCTGTGGAAAGACTCATCTAAGGGAACAATTGTCGGTCAACTGCGCCGCTTGGGAGTTTCTGTAGATTGGTCGCGGGAACGCTTCACGATGGATGAAGGCTTAAACAAAGCCGTGGTCGAAGAGTTTGTCCGATTTCACGAAGAAGGACTGATTTATCGCAGCAAATATTTAGTGAATTGGTGTCCCGCAACTCAGTCAGCAGTCTCAGATTTAGAAGTAGAAAATAAAGAAGTCAACGGGCATTTATGGCACTTCCGCTATCCATTAACTGATGGGTCTGGATCTGTAGAAGTAGCAACAACGCGACCGGAGACAATGTTAGGCGATACGGCTGTCGCGGTAAATCCAAATGACGATCGCTACAAACATTTAATTGGTAAAACCCTAACTTTACCAATTATGCGGCGAGAAATTCCGGTAATTGGTGATGAATTTGTCGATCCTGAATTCGGAACGGGTTGCGTTAAAGTAACTCCTGCCCACGACCCGAACGATTTTGAGATGGGTCAGCGTCACGAGCTGCCGTTTATTAATATTATGAATAAAGACGGCACGCTGAATGAAAATGCGGGAGATTTTCAAGGACAAGATCGATTTGTCGCCCGTAAAAATGTCGTCAAACGGTTAGAAACTGATGGATTTCTCGTCAAAGTAGAAGAATACAAACATGCTGTACCGTATAGCGATCGCGGTAAAGTTCCAGTTGAACCCTTACTTTCAACTCAATGGTTTGTCAAAATTCGTCCTTTAGGCGATCGCACTCTATCATTTCTAGACGAGCAAAATTCGCCCCAGTTCGTCCCCCAACGTTGGACGAAGGTTTATCGCGACTGGCTAGTTAAACTCAGAGATTGGTGTATTTCGCGTCAACTGTGGTGGGGACATCAAATTCCCGCCTGGTACGCTGTCAGCGAGACGGGCGGAGAAATTACCGACAACACGCCGTTCGTTGTAGCGCGAAGTGAAGCAGAAGCACGGGAAAAAGCAGTTTCACAGTTTGGTGCGGATGTCAGGTTAGAACAAGACCCAGACGTATTAGATACATGGTTTTCTTCAGGATTGTGGCCCTTTTCCACTTTAGGCTGGCCCGATCGCACTGAGGACTTAGAATTCTACTATCCTACTGCTACCCTAGTCACGGGATTTGACATCATCTTCTTCTGGGTGGCAAGAATGACCATGTTAGGGGGACATTTTACCGGACAAATGCCGTTCAAGGATGTTTACATTCACGGGTTGGTGTTGGATGAAAACGGCAAGAAAATGTCCAAGTCAGCGGGAAATGGGATCGATCCGCTGTTACTCATGGATAAATATGGGACAGATGCCCTGCGCTACACCTTGGTGAAAGAAGTTGTCGGTGCGGGACAAGATATTCGGTTGGATTACAACCGCCAAAAGGATGAATCAGCATCCGTTGAGGCATCCCGCAACTTTGCGAATAAATTGTGGAACGCCGCCCGTTTCGTAATGATGAATTTGGACGGCAAAACCCCGCAACAATTAGGGCAACCAGCCGCAGATAAATTGGAACAGAGCGATCGCTGGATTCTCTCTCGATATCATCAGGTTGTCAAACAAACAACAGATTACATCGAGAATTACGGTTTGGGAGAAGCAGCAAAGGGATTATATGATTTTATCTGGGGTGACTTTTGTGACTGGTATATTGAACTAGTCAAATCAAGATTGCAGATGAAAGCAACAGACCCAATGGTGTTTCCAGAATCTGCAAGCATTTCCCGACAAGTAGCCCAGCAAACCCTTGCTCACGTTTTAGAAGGGATACTCAAACTTTTACATCCCTTTATGCCTCACATTACAGAAGAGATTTGGCATACGCTGACACAAGCAAAAGAAAGACAAAGTATATCTTTACAAAATTATCCAGAATCGGATGCAACCCTAATTGATTCAGAATTAGAACAGCAATTTGAATTGTTGGTTGGCACAATCCGTACTCTACGTAATCTACGGGCGGAAGCAGGAATTAAGCCAGGAGTAAAGGCAAATGCTGTCTTGCAAAGTGATAGCGAGTACGAACGTCAAATCCTTCTTGCCGGACAAGTATATATTTTGGATCTTGCCAAAGTTGAATTACTGACGATAACTTCAGCTTTAGATACAGCATTAGAACCCGCGATCGCCGATGTTGTCGGTACGGTACAAGTCCTAATTCCTTTGGCGGGAGTTGTTGATGTTGCCGTACTCAAAGCCAAATTAGAAAAAAGCCTCAGCAAAGCCCAATCCGAAGCCAAATCTCTCTCGGCGCGACTATCTAACCCCACATTTGTCGATAAAGCCCCGCCTGATGTCGTTCAAGGTGCTAAGGATGCTTTAGCCGAAGCCGAAAAACAAATTGAAATTCTCCAAGCCCGATTGCGTTTGTTGAAATAGAGACGAGGGGGACAAGGGGAAATTCAAAATTCAAAATTCAAAATTCAAAATTCAAAATTCAACCCGACTCCCGTACGGGCGGGTTTGAAAACCCGCCCCTACCGACTCCCCTTCTTCTCGCACCACTCACCACTCACTACTCACCACTCACAATGTTCTACCTCGCTCAAATTATCAAGTACGGGATCTCTGGTAAGTTAGGCTTAAAATTGCTGGCAAGTCAGGAAGCAGAGCATACTTGGATATTGGTAAGCGATCGCAGTGCTATTCTCGATGTGGAAACTACGATTGGCGATCGCTGTCCTTTTACCCTTGCTGAGGGTTTGTTGGTACTGGCAGAAATCTCGCCAGATTGCTGCCAGGTTTATAGCCTTCACAATGCTGCCGATTGGGTGATGGAATTAGTCCAAACCTATCTGACAAATGGCATTACTCCATTATTTTTGCAACAAGAAATGGAACGGGCAGAAAAATGGCGACAAACCTTAACTTTACAGACGCAAGAGTTATCTCGACGGGCGCTGGAAGTGGAGGCTAGACGAGAACAAATTCAGGCTTTGGAAACGAATGTGAGGCGGGAACAAGAGGAAGATGAAACTGGGTAAGTCGTAAGTCGTAAGTCGTAAGTCATAAGGTGGGCATTGCCCACCTTGTTTTTAAACCTTTGCGGGTGGTAAGGCTAGACGATCGCCTACCTGTGGTTTATAACCGTTGCTGTAATTATCTTCTGGTGTAATTAATAATTCTCGCAACAAACGGGCGATCGCCTTTTGAGTTAGCTGACTGGCGAGTTGCTGCCCGATTCTTTGAGTCTCTGGTTTTGTCAACACCTGTGTTAATTGCGGAATTAATTGTGCCGGGTCGAAACCACGAGTTTCTTGTAAAATTCCCCAAATACGCTTAATATGCTCCAAAGTTTGCTGTTGCTCGGAAGAAGCACCTGGAGTTTCATGAATTGCCATTGCCAAACGATTTCCCAAGGGAACGCGATCGAACGTGTCTCGCAGTCTAGATGTGACAGCGTGTAAGGTATTCCGACTCACAGCATCTACACTTTTAACAATCTCATCTACCAGGCGATCGCGAATAAAAGCCCCGCGTTCGGATGAGAGAAAATCAATCATTTGATTCAGGACAATATTAAAATCGTAGTCCTGATTTCCACGGGCATTTCGCAACAAGTTTTCTAAGCGATTCCAGCGGAACGTCCCTTCTTTAAACAGCAAATCTTTTAATGATGCGCGCAACTCTGGCGCGGGATCGATCAACAAACGCTTAGCAACGTAAGGATATGCAGCACTGAGAACTTTAAAATCCGGTTCGATCCGAATGGCAATTCCTTCTAACGTCACCAGAGAGCGAATGATCAAAGCGTAATATGCTGGGACGCGGAAAGGATATTCGTACATCAAATTCGACAGTTCGTCAGTGATGCTTTTAATATTTAATTCCGATACGCTAGCACCCAAGGCGGCGTTAAACACCCTGGCAAAAGCAGGGACGATGGGTGTTAAATCTGTATCTGGAGTCAAAAACTCCAATTTTACGTAGTCTTGTGCTAAAGAGTCAAAATCACGATTTACCAAGTGGACGATCGCTTCAATCAATCCGTACCTTTGGGCTGGCTTGATCTCGCTCATCATGCCAAAGTCTAAATATGCCAACTTCCCGTCGGGCGTAGCAAGTAAATTCCCTGGGTGAGGATCGGCGTGGAAAAATCCGTTTTCCAGTAGCTGACGCAGCGAACACTGCACCCCAACTTCAATGATGTGTTGGGCATCTATTCCTTGGGCGCGAATCGCTTCTACCTGCGTCAGCTTCGTTCCGGTAATCCACTCCATTGTCAAGACTCGGCGCTGAGTGTATTCCCAGTAAATTTTAGGAATATAAATATCTGGTAAATATCCATAGTATTCGGTAAAACGTTCGGCGTTTTCGCCCTCCTGAACGTAGTCCATTTCTTCAAAAATACGATATCCAAACTCGTCGAGAATATCGACTAAGTTACTGCGGATGCGCTTAAAAGTTTTGTTTGCCCAAGCTGCCAAACGACGGATGATGTATAAGTCGATAGTAATGCGATCGCGTAAGTCTGGGCGCTGTACCTTCACCGCCACTTCTTCCCCAGTCTTCAACCTACCCTTATACACTTGCCCTAAAGAAGCAGCAGCAATCGGATTGGGAGACAGTTCGGCGTAAATTTCTTCTGGAGTTTGCCCCAATTCCTCTTGAATGAAACGGTAGGCGATCGCATTATCAAAAGGTGGTAGCTGATCTTGCAGTTGCGTTAGTTCCTCTAAATATCCAGGTGGAACTAAATCGGGGCGAGTAGAAAGAGCTTGACCGATTTTGATATAAGCTGGACCCAGTTGCGTCAACAATTCCCTGAGCTGAACTGCCCTGCGCTGCTGCATTTTTAAGCTGCTTCCCCATTGCTTGTCCCACCACAAACCAAAAGCAAAGGAAAAACAAGGCAGCAGAATCGCAAAAATTCTACCAACAACCTGAAAAGGACGACGACTGTAATATGCAGCGATCGCTTCCGGTTCGTATCTTAATGCCAATTCCGGCTCGATCGAGCTGTGTCCAATTTCTGTAGCGTGTCTTGGCACAACATCTGTGCTAGTCACGGGGCTATCTGTCGTTACTTCTACGTAACTGTTCCCTCTTTGGCTGTCCAACTGCTGAGGATTTGGGGAAACCTGCTTCACATTCATGAATTTGGTGACGCTTGGGCGTGAGTTCGCTAACTATTGTAACAATTTGTTACCTAAAAAAGTTGTCGCAATACCCGAACGCCACTGGACTTAAGACAGAAATCTGTTACGTCCGATAGCGATCGCACTGCACCAACGTCATCATTATCGCTTTTTAGTTCAGTAAAGTAATCCTACTGATGACGGGCAAGTTTTGGAGATTCTATCGGTGGTTGGCTGTCGAGGATATCCGTATTTGGCATTAAAGCTTTGCAAGTCGCATTTCTTACCCATCTTTATTTTCGATCGCGCAACATTTTATCTGACAGTCAAAAATAACGAATGACTAATGACACACAACATTTCTGCTAGCCTGTAAATTGAAGCATATAGCTTGGTATAGCAATGTACGTACTAATTGGCGGCGCGGGCTTAGTTGGGCTAAATTTGGCACAAAAGCTTGTAGAGTTAGGGCATACTGTTGCAATTATCGATTGCGATTATAATGCCTGTCGTTATGCCCGCGAACAAGTGGGGGTGATGGCTTTTGAAGGGAGTGCAGTCAATACAGAAGTGTTGCTAGAAGCAGGGATTCGCAAAGCTGACTCTGTGGCTGCTGTCCTCCGTCAGGATGCTTTAAATTTAGCAATGGTCACTCTTGCCAAGCACTACGGAGTCTCTCACATTTTGGCGCGGATGCGTCACCGCGATTTTGCCGAACCGCTACGTCTTGCCGGAGCTAATCATATTATTAGCACTGTAGAGCTGGCAGTCTCTACAATGGTAAATGCGATCGAGTATCCACAAGTAGAATCGATGATGCATTTCGAGCAGGGACAAATTGAAGTATTGAAACTCGCGCTTCCTAATAATTGTTACGTTGTCGGTCGTAGCGTTGCCGAAATTGCTCAAGATAAAAGATTTCCTACTGGCTCTCTAATTATTGGTTATCAAGCCCATCCTCATGAAGATTTAGTCATACCTAATGGTAGTACAATACTTGAACCGGATTCAACTGTATTAATCGTGACGAAACCAGGCTCGCTGCATCAAGTCATCGATTTTATCGAAGGTTGTCGGTAACTAATTTTCATGAGAATATATCCATTATTTTGCTTACTTGTATTTGTTTTTTTTCTGTCTTCCTGTACGTCACCAAGTCCGTCGCGACAAGCCAATTCTCCACAGGAAACTCCATCTCAACAAGTCGTAAATGTAGATGAAAACTTTAAAAGATTAGCAGGTCAAACTGTCTACGTTCCTGTTTACTCTCATATCTATCACGATGATGGGAAAAAGACTTTTAATTTAGCAGCTACCCTCAGTATTCGTAACACCGATTTGGCAAATCCTATTGTCATTACCTTTGTTCGCTACTACGATACAAATGGAAAGTTAGTCAGGCAATATTTAGAGCAACCAATTCAAATTGATGCTCTAGCTTCTACAGATTTTGTCATTGATACAACCGATACTAGTGGAGGATCGGGAGCTAAATTTCTTGTGGAATGGATAGCTCAAACAGAAGTTTCCGAACCTATTATTGAAGCAGTTATGATTGGTAGCGGCTACCATCAAGGCATTTCTTTTATTAGCCCTGGTAAAGTAATTAAAAGTAAGTCGTAAGTAACTGATAACTATCAATCGTCTTCTAGGTTTAGTAGTTGCTCGTCAAGCTTTTGCAAGCGCGATCGCACAATTTCTTCTGAAAGAATCTGCTTGCGTATAGCATCGTTGAGCGCTCCTTTTTCTGCTAATAGTAAACGGCGACGAATAGCATCGAATTTAGTGAGATTACCTACAGTAGTGTCTAACTCATTTGGACGGCGATTGTAGATTTCTCGCAGTGCTTTTTCTGCCCCTGCTACTTGCACTTGATATGTCGATCGCATCTCTTCATAAATAGCTTTTGGTAATACTCCCGACCTCAACAAACTATCTAATTCATCTTGTGCTGCTTTGGCAGTCATCAACTGTGCTTGTAATTCTTCAATCTGTTGGCGAAATTTGGAAAACTCAGACAAATGCAAACGTTTAATAAACCAAGGTAAGCTCAATCCTTGCCCAACTAAGGATAGCAACACTGTACCAAACACTATCGCAATTAGCTGCTCTCGCCCTGCTAGTGAGGTTGGAATACTCAGCGCCAGTGCCATAGATAACGAGCCTTTGATGTTACCAATAAATAAGACGTGTTGCCAGCGCCACGGAATCGGACGGTCAAACCAACGCACCAGAATTAATAATCCGTAAACAGAGACAATGCGTGCCACCTGACAAGCCAAAAATGCTAGTAATACCGCAGGCAGGGTTTGCCAAAGAGTTATTAAGTTGATTTCTATGCCAATGAGCAGAAAAATAAAACTGTTAACACCAAAACTGGCACATTCCCAAAAACTCAACAAAGTCAACTTACTAGAAGCTGATATCTGTCTAACAAGCCCAATCGTACCAAAAATTAGCCCTGCAACAACCACTGCTACCCCACCAGAAACTCCCAAAGCCTGTCCAATTTGAAAAGTTCCTAGTGCTACTGCTACTGTTAGCAAGATACTACTGAGCGGATCGTCCATTCGAGCTAATAAACCCGTGCTACCCGTACTCAAATAGCCCAAGGCTAACCCTACTAAAATACTACCTGCGATCGCTACAAAAAGTTGTTGTAATCCACTCAAAATTGAGAACGAACCAGTCACGCTGACATTTAAAACCAGATTAAATAAAACTAGAGTGAAAATATCATTGAATAACGTTTCTCCCTCGACAATCGTAGACAGTCGCGAAGGCACAAGTACTTCTTTAAAGACAGCAATCACGGAAACGGTATCTGTATTTGCCAAAATCACCCCAACTAGCAACGCTGGTATCCAACTCAAACCAAGACCGAATTTCAGTACTACCGTTATCACCCCAGAGGCGATAACAACTCCTGGTCCCGCTAGCAAGGTAATTGGTTTAATCGTGCTACGCAGGCGACTAGTATCAGTATTGATAGCTGCCTCAAATAGGAGAATTGGCAAAAACAAATTCAAAACCAGAGAGTCATCTAAACCAATACGTTGAGGTAAAAGTTCGGTAACTGCTAAACCAGCTAACACTAAACCCGCAACATAAGGCATTCGCAACCAACGGGATAGTAAAGCCACGCCAGTTGCTACGAGTAACAGAATAATTAAGACAGTAACTAATTGAGCGACTTCCATTTAAAATCAAGTCAAAAGTTAAAAGTAAGAAGTCAAAAGGGCAAACGTGCAATATTGACTTGTGCCAGATGATATTTGTCAAAGGTCATCCAAGACTCCTCGACTCGTATTGCAATTTGCAACTTATCGTAACAGAAGTCAGCAGCCCACCTTCAACTACCAACTACCAATTACCACCCGATCTATTAATCCCCTGCCAATCTTGGCTAAAATTCATGAGGTGGCAAGTATGCGATCGCCCTCACGATATAGCCCTTCATGTTAATCTCCCTCCAGATTGAAAACTTTGCTTTAATTGACCAGCTGGAGTTGGAATTCGGCACTGGTCTGAATGTCCTCACAGGCGAAACTGGTGCTGGTAAATCGATTATTTTGGATGCGATCGATGCAGCCTTGGGTGGAAAAGTCAATAGTCGCGCCATTCGCACGGGAACAAATCGCGCCTCGATCGAAGCGACATTTCGATTGGATAAAGATTTGGCTGACTGGCTAATTACAGAAGAAATCGAACTAATTGACGATAATTCCTTAATATGCAGTCGCGAGTTAACCGTAGCTCAAAATAGCCTCCGCAGCCGATCGCGAGTCAATGGGGTACTCGTCAACCGCCAGCACATGGCACAACTACGCGATCGCCTGGTAGAAATTACTGCCCAAGGGCAAGCCGTACAAGTAGGACAAGCAGCCCAAGTACGAGAATGGCTAGATTTATATGGTGGTACAAGTCACTTTCAACAACGGGAAGTTGTCGCAACTGCCCATACCGCATACCAAGAAGTTAAAACTAATTTAGAAAAACGCCGACAGTCCGATCGCCAGCGGTTGCAGCAAATTGACTTACTAACTTATCAAGTCAAAGAATTAGAAGTAGCTAGTTTAAGCGAACCAGACGAACTAGAACAACTGGAACAGGAACGCCAACGCCTCAGCCATGTCGTAGAACTACAACAGTCGAGTTATAAAGTCTACCAAGTCCTCTATCAAAATGAGAATGACGGACAAGCCAGCGCCGACTTACTAGCAGACGCAGAAGTGACGCTAACAGATATGGTGCAATACGACACCCAGCTACAACCAATCCTCGATTTAGTCAGCGAAGCACTCGCAGCAATTACAGAAGCAGGACGGCAGATCGGCGCTTATGGCGAAAGTTTAGAATCCGATCCGCAGCGGCTAGAAATTGTCGAATCTCGTATTCGCGAATTAAAACTCGTGTGTCGCAAGTACGGTACGCTTCCAGAAGCGATCGCCTACTACCAAAAAATTCAAACCGAACTCGCCGAACTCAACGACAGCGAACAATCGATTGAAGCCTTGGAACAACAGGAACGAAAATATCTAGACCGACTGTTACAGGAATGCGATCGACTCACCCAACTGCGCCAGCAAGCCGCCGCCAAACTCGAAGCACAGATTCTTGCAGAACTCAAACCCTTGGCGATGGAAAAAGTCCAATTTCAGGTAGAAGTAGCCTCTACAGTCCCTACAGCCACCGGAAACGACCAAATTTCTTTTCTATTCAGCCCCAATCCTGGCGAACCATTACAACCCCTGATCGCGATCGCCTCTGGGGGTGAAATGAGTCGATTTTTACTTGCCCTCAAAGCCTGTTTTTCCCAAGCCGAAGCATCGGGAACGCTGATATTTGATGAAATTGATGTTGGCGTATCGGGAAGAGTCGCCCAAGCGATCGCCGATAAACTCCACCATCTCAGCCAACGTCACCAAGTGTTGTGCGTCACCCACCAACCCCTAGTTGCAGCTATGGCAGATCGTCATTTTCGGGTAGATAAGCAAGTTATTGTAGGGGCGGGTTTATCAGACACGCCTGGGGATAAACAAACAGTCCCGGCAAACCTGCCCGTACCGGGATCGGGAGAAATTAGGACGGTTGTGAGAGTTGCAGCCCTGGATAATTTTGATACGCGGCGGGAGGAATTAGCCAATCTCGCAGGGGGTAAATCTGCCCAAGATGCGATCGCCTTTGCCGAATCTTTGCTTACCCAAGCCGCCAATCAACGACAAACTCCGCAAAACGGTGCAGCCACAAAATCGCGATCGGCTAAATCGACGAAGAAACGATAATCAGTTATCAGTTATCAGTTATCAGTGACTAATTGGTTATGACTTTTGACTTTTAACTTTTGACTTACTAATGACCAATGATCGAAAAAATTGAAGTCACCCGTACCTATCTAAAAATGACAGCGGCAGACGAATTAAAACCTGCCAAAATAGAAAGCGATCGCCTGCAAATTCATCGAGTCATTGAATGTCCGGCTTCGTTTTATCGCTATCTGTACATGGAAGTTGGACGTAAATACCATTGGTGCGATCGCCTCAACTGGACGGATATTCAAATTAAAAATCATCTCAAACAACCCAACATTTCTATTTGGATTCTCTACTCAATGGGTGCGCCAGCCGGATTTTTTGAATTAAAACAACACGAAGATAAATCGGTAGAAATTGCTTATTTTGGTATTCTCGACGAATTTTTAGGGCGGGGATTGGGCAAACACCTACTCACTGTAGCGATCGAACGAGCTTGGGATTTGACTAAAAATTATATTTGGTTGCATACCTGCACTTTAGACCACCCAGCTGCCATGCCCAACTACCTCAATCGCGGCTTCAGACCTTTTAAACAAGAAACTTATTGCGTATAGAGACATGACGTGTAGAGACGTTACATGTAACGTCTCTACACGTCATAACATTTCTGGATAAATTATGCTACCAACCCAGCTCTGAGGGCGCGTACAGCCGCCTGCGTCCGGTCGTTGACGCATAACTTATTAAGAATATTACGGACGTGAGTTTTGACAGTGCCAACTGTAATGTAGAGTTTATCGGCAATGTCATAATTACTATGCCCCGCTACGATCAGCGCTAACACGTCGAGTTCGCGCTCGGTGAGAGGAGTCGCTGCCAGCATTTGAGTGTATTCTGGCTCTATGGCATCGATCGCCACAGTTGGCTTAGCACCAACCGGACGGACTTCTTTCAACACGATCCGGGCAATTGACGAATCAATCCAGTTTTCACCTGCGTAGGTCGCTTCGATCGCTTCGACCAACTGCTCTATACTAGTGTCTTTCATACAGTAAGAGTCTGCTCCAGCCGTGAAAGCAGCTAAAACAGTATCTTCGCGATCGTTTAAAGTCAGGATCAAAACTCTAGTCTTGCAGTCTGGAGTTTGGGTTTGAAACTCGCGGAATTTACGAGTTAATTCAATTCCATCCATATCTGGCAAGCCTACATCAACGATCGCCACGTCTGGCTTAGTCGTTTGCAGCAATTGCAACCCATCATGGGCATTAGCAGCATCGCCAACCACTTTTACTTTCTGAGTCTGTTCTAGAGCAGTCCGCATTCCTAAGCGGGTAAGAGTGTGGTCTTCAACTAAGGCGACTTGAATTAGACTCATATTTAACCTCAACCAGTTCGATCTCAACAGTTTAAAAAATTACCTGAAAAAACAGTTTTTGTCGCAGTCAATTCAATATAAATTACAAAGTCCACCGAACATTTACTGAAATCGGGTGAGAGATAATGAGTCAATTACCCGCCCTTCGGTAGATACACTGATATTCGCATCAGTCATAGAATTCTTATATCCCTCTAAGGGATGAAGTTGTCCCTAAAAGGGAGCAATTCAGTGACCAGTGACCTGTTACCAAGGACTAGTGACCAGTGGCTAGCTATTGAAACGGTTTCTGGGCAACAAAAGCATTGCTGCTTGTAGATGGTCTAGTTGTAAATACTCACTGATAACTGATAACTGATAACTGATAACCAGAGCAAGTGAATCAAAAAAGTGTAGAAAAAATTCAAACAGCAACAAAATTTATTCTTTGGTTTCGTCACTGTTTACCGCAACCATTTCAACAGGTTGTGCGACCATATTTAGCTCAACCTTATCAATTAGCTTTAGAAATACTTGACTGTTGTAGCGGTGAAGAACCGATGACGGTAGAAACTATCGCTCAAAAAGTTGCTATTAACAAAAATACAGCGCGGCAAGTACTCAGTGCTTTGAGAGAGGGAGGTTTAATTTTTACTATCACTGCAAATAGAGGATGGAAGTGTTTGCAGGTCAATCAGCAATCTTTACAAGCGATCGAGCAAACTTTGGAACGAGAATTAATTTCATAGTTCCAAATTCAGAAGTCGATTTATATCTTGCACAAATCGACTTTTCCCAAAATCTACTCGACGGTGACGGACTTAGCCAAATTACGGGGTTGATCCACATCCAAGCCACGCCTTGCAGCGATGTGATAGGCAAGTAGCTGTAACGGAATCACGGAGAGAATGGGAGAGAGGATTTCATCTACAACTGGGACGGGCAGTGTATCGTCAAATATTTCCTTGGCGTGTTCGTCGTGCATGGGAGCAACGCCAATTAAGCGCGAGTCGCGGGCTTTAGCTTCCTGTACGTTAGAAAGAACTTTTTCATAAACGCTACCAGGCATAGCGATCGCCACGACAGGAACTTTGGCATCCAACAAAGCGATCGGTCCGTGTTTCATCTCTCCCGCTGGATAGCCTTCCGCATGAATGTAACTAATTTCCTTCAATTTCAGCGCCCCTTCCAGCGCGATCGGATAATTAATTCCCCGTCCGATGAAAATAAAGTCTTGCGTCTCAGTAAACTCATGGGCGAGTTCTTCGATTTGTCGCTCTTGCTGTTCCAAAATTGACTCGATCTGGGCTGGGAGTTGCCACAGTTGCCCGATGATTTGCTCTAGTTGAGTCGCTGATAGAGTTTGGCGGCGATACGCCAGATCGAGGGCGAGGCAATAAAAAGCAACTAGTTGGGCAATAAAAGTTTTTGTGGCGGCTACGCCAATTTCAATTCCAGCCTGAATGTCAATCGTGTAGTCTACTAGTCGAGCTAGCGAACTTTGCATTCGGTTGGTAATTCCCAACAGACGAGGACGAAATTGTGGCGTTTTCTCGGCACGGCGTTGCTTATCCATAGCGATCGCCGATAGGGTATCAGCCGTTTCACCAGATTGCGTCACGCCCACAATCAACGTATTCGGCATCAGAGGCGGCGGCGCGTAACGAAATTCTGAGGCATAGTGTACCTGTGTGGGAATTTGTGCCAGCTGCTCCAGCAAATACTTACCCACCAAGCTAGCGTGCCAACTCGTACCGCACGCTACAATTTGAACTTGCTCCAAGTCGGTGTAGAACTCTGCTGGTAAGCTCAGATTAATTGGACTGGTGGTAGATGCAGCAGTCCAATCGTTGCCAATGTATGTTTCTAAAACCATCCGCACGACACTCGACTGCTCGTAAATTTCTTTGAGCATGAAGTGACGGAAGCCTTGTTTCTCCATCGTGACGGCAGTACCGCTGAGCAAATGGGGATGTTTTTTGAGGCGATCGCCTGCAAAATTGTAAATTTCAATTCCCAAAGGCGTAAGAGTCGCCATTTCTCCGTTTTCCAACGGCACGATCGCGTGAGTGTAGGGCAAGATCGCCGGGATATCTGAAGCACAGAAAAACTCCCCTTGCCCGAAACCAAGCACCAACGGAGCTTGTTGTCGCGCCACCACAATTTCATCAGGATAATCGGCACACAAAAGCACGATCGCGAATGCTCCTTCCAACCGATTCACGACTCGCCGCACTGCTTCCGTCAAAGGAGAGTAAAATTTTTCGGTTTCGCCACTCTGCCGCATCTGGTTCAGACATTCCGCTACCAAATTGGGAATAACTTCAGTATCGGTTTCAGTCACAAACTCATAGTTCAGCTGTTTTAATTCTTCTCGTAGCTCTCGATAATTTTCGATAATACCGTTTTGCACTACAGCTACCCGTTTTGAAGCATCTAAATGTGGGTGAGCGTTGTGTTCCTCCGGTTTTCCGTGGGTTGCCCAGCGTGTATGTCCGATTCCGACTAAACCAGGAATTTCTTGTCCGTTAAGTTTTGATTGGAGGTTGCGTAACTTACCCTTAGCACGGACGCGGTGAATCTCGCCTTCCCACACCGTAGCAATTCCGGCAGAATCGTAGCCTCGATACTCCAGCTTTTCTAAACCCGCCAGCAAAATTCCGGTTGCCGCTTGAGTGCCGATATAGCCTACAATTCCGCACATGTGTCACTCCTTCTATTCTTTCTTATATTCTTTAAAGTTTATGAGTTAATCTATTGGGTTTGTCTGGAATCGACAAATAATTTCTCTATTCTATAGTTGATGATTTACGCCATACGGATGTTGCCCTTGCACGAATTAAGTAGTAGTAACTGGTTGACAGTTATCAGTTATCAGTGGTAACGGGTAATTGGTAGTTGTCCCCCTTGTCCCCCTTATCCCCCTGCTCCCTCAATCAAAAAAAGAGGGTGGCTTGTGTTCTCCCCCCTCTGTATGCAGCTGGATTGTGACACGCAGCTAAAAAAGGCAATCGTCTAATGGTACTGGCTATCAAAATGTTGTTTTTTTATTTCTAGCGTCTAGAGGATTTAACTCAAACTCTAGTAAGCTAGACCCATGCTGCGAGTGGTTTCCGCACCGAGATATACGCGAATGCTTAAAAAGTCGGTGGGACAAGCTGTTTCACAGCGCTTGCAGCCTACACAGTCTTCCGTGCGGGGAGAGGAAGCGATTTGAGCGGCTTTGCAGCCATCCCAAGGAACCATCTCTAGCACGTCTGTTGGGCAAGCCCGCACGCACTGAGTGCAGCCGATACAGGTATCGTAGATTTTAACGGTATGAGACATGGAAATTAAGACTCCAACGAGCGTTTTATGTTGGCATAGACTCATAATCAAGGCTTAGTTTACCGTAGAGTCCGAATCCACTTCAGTAAAAGGCTACATAACTTTAAATTCTGTAATAGTAGGGAGTAAGGAGCAGGGAGTAGGGAGCAGGGAGCAGGGAGTAGGGGGACAAGGGGGACAACTACCCATTACCACTGATAACTGATAACTGACAACTGACTACATCTATCTATAGTTATAAAAGTAATAAATTGTGTGTTGAAACTAGTCAATAAAATTTAGAGAAAATATTTGGCGATCGCCCTCTCAATTTTATGTAAACTCTTGTAAATCATTGCTGAGTTTGATAGAATTCACAAGTAGAGTTGTTAGGAATAATTATGGCAATTGCCGTAATTTTTTTATAGTAAATACAACTCCTACTTTGGACTGAGGACAGAAATTTCGGCTTCAGTTTATTTTTGTGATGTAACGTGAATAGACTCACGCGCGCGAGTGCCTTGGCATAGCTGCGATCGTGTCAAGTGTGGCAAAGTCCATAAGGGAGCAAAACTTGCAATACAAGCCCAATGTTGAACTAGATCTATCTCCTCTAAATTCAGAGCAGAATGTCAATTACGGTTGCAATCTCAAATGGAAACCAGGAGATGAAAAAGGTGGTTCGATCGCTATAGCTGCTATTTTTATGAGTAAAAATACTTCAAAGCCAAGCATTTAGGCTTGCCGAAGCTCGTAGATTTCAGTATTTTGTAGGATTCCAACCGCGATCGCAGATTCGGCAAAAGAGCGGGTAACAGCAGTAAGCTCAGCGATTCCAAGCGGCAGTTTAAGCAATGTCTAATCGCAACATTGCTGCAAATTTTTTGTCTTCTATAAAGATTTGTTTTTGTCAAGGATTGCAAATAATATTTACTTGCTGCTAATGTATTGTCAGAGTCAATTGGCTCTTAAGGCGCAAATAAAATCTGCTGATGTTAGTTTTTCTCCTCCTTTTCTTCCCGCTGTATTCAGACTGGGAAACACACTAGGAAATAGCTAATTTGGCTTTTAGTAATGTATTTTTTGACCTAATAAGAGCAGTACCAGCTATGAAAGTGTAGCTGAGAGTAAAGGGCGAGCAGAAATTGCGTTAGCGTTCACGTAGCTTGCTTCTCCGAAGGAGTAGTGTAGCGTAGCGTTTAGCGCAAACGTTGTTATCGCCATCATAATTGACGCGAACTTATTAGGCTTTCTGTCATCGCATTCCCAAACACGGTGGCGAGTGGTTAGAGGCAACAGAAAAAAGTGAAGTCAAAAATTGGGTAAGTGTTTACTACTGTATCCAATGTGCTTTTGCTGAACTTCTTTTGCATCTACTTGGTCTTGCGGCGCTACATGCAAGTCGCTAATTTTTGTTGGACTAATTCACACAGGTAAAATTCATGAGCGAAGTACAAGCAAAGTTCACGGCGACTGAAACAGCTTTTCACGTTGAAGGCTACGAAAAGATTGAATTCAGCCTCCTCTGCATTAATGGTGCTTTTGACATTAGCAACCGTGAAATTGCCGATCAATATCAAAAATACGGACGCTGTTTAACCGTCATCGATGCCAACATTTATCGATTGTACGGCGAACAAATTGAAGCTTACTTTCAGCATTACAGCATCGACCTAACCGTATTCCCCATCACCATCACCGAACCAAATAAGACGATCGCGACCTTCGAGACAATTATCGATGCATTTGCCGAGTTCGGCTTAGTCCGCAAAGAACCAGTCTTGGTTGTTGGCGGTGGATTAGTCACAGATGTAGCTGGTTTTGCCTGTGCTGCTTATCGTCGTAACTCTAACTTCATCCGTGTTCCGACAACCTTAATCGGTCTGATCGATGCTGGAGTAGCAATTAAGGTTGCAGTCAACCATAAGAAACTGAAAAACCGCTTGGGCGCTTACCACGCACCTAAACAGGTCATCCTTGACTTTTCTTTCTTGCGCACCCTACCTACAGCCCAAGTGCGTAACGGCATGGCAGAACTGGTAAAAATTGCCGTAGTTGCCAACGCTGAAGTCTTCAATTTACTGGAGAAGTATGGCGAACAACTCCTGCAAACTCACTTCGGTTATGTAGATGCAACACCAGAACTTCAGGAAATTGCCTACAAAGTCAATTACGAATCGATCAAGACGATGATCGAGTTGGAAACTCCCAACCTGCACGAAATCGACCTCGATCGCGTCATTGCCTACGGTCATACCTGGAGTCCGACTTTAGAACTCGCCCCTAACGTACCAATTTTCCACGGTCACGCTGTGAATATTGACATGGCATTCTCAGCCACTCTCGCAGCAAAACGCGGCTACATCTCTACCCAAGACCGCGATCGCATCCTTGGTTTAATGAGTCGGATCGGCTTAGCCCTCGACCATCCCCTACTAGAAGGCGATCTTCTCTGGCAGGCAACTGAGTCGATTATGCAAACCAGAGATGGCAAACTACGCGCAGCAATGCCCAAACCGATCGGTACTTGCTTCTTCGTCAATGATCTGACGCGGGAAGAACTGAATGCTGCTTTAGCCGAACACAAGCAACTGTGCGCGACCTATCCTCGCGGTGGCGACGGTGTTGATGCTTACATGGTACAAGAACCCGAACTTGTAGGGAGCGTATAACCATGACGATCGCACCTCAGAAAGAAAATACGGCAAGACCAGTTACGCCCTTGGGGATTCTAGTGCAGCAGTTGCAACAAATCCTAGAGTTAGTGGCGAAAGAACAAAACATTTCTTTAGAGGTAGCTGCCAAAATTCAGCAAGTGTGGCAACTCGCCGCAGGCATCGACCCATATATCGAAGCCGTTTCTACCGAAGAATCTGCTGCCCTCGCCGCACTAGCAAACAAGACCTGTGCTGAACCTTGGGAAAAACGATTTTCTGACCAGGAGACAGTCCGCCAGTTAGAACAGGAAATGCTATCTGGACATTTGGAAGGACAGACATTAAAAATGTTCGTCCACATGACCAAAGCCAAAAGCGTTTTGGAAGTCGGAATGTTCACGGGTTACTCTGCTTTGGCAATGGCAGAGGCTTTACCAGAAAACGGACGCTTGGTCGCTTGCGAAGTGGATCGATACGTGGCAGATTTTGCAATTGACTGCTTTCAAGCATCTCCCCACGGACGCAAAATTTCTGTAGAAGTAGCCCCAGCTTTAGAAACCTTGCAGAAATTGGCAGCCGCGAAAGAGTCTTTTGACTTAGTATTTATCGATGCCGATAAGAAGGAGTACGTAGATTATTTCTACCTCTTGCTAAATGCAGATTTAGTACCCTCTGGAGGATTTATCTGCGTTGATAATACCTTGTTGCAAGGACAACCATACCTGCCACCCGACCAGCGCACCCCGAACGGAGAAGCGATCGCCCAATTTAACCGCATCGTAGCTGCTGACCCCCGCGTGGAACAGGTTTTGCTACCGCTACGCGATGGTTTGACAATTATTCGGCGCATATAAATCGGTAAAAGCAAGGCAATGCCTTGCTTTTACCACAATCTATTACCCCTACCATGCAGATATTTGCAGTACTCCAAAATCTGGGAACGCTACTTCTACTCGCGATCGCCTTTCCTTTCAACTGTATCGTTGTCTTGACAGCGTTATTGTGGAATCTCGTCAGCAAGCCGTTTCTTGACGGAGGCATCTTACCTGTATCTCACCCCAAAAACATCATGCTGACGGGGGGGAAGATGACCAAAGCCCTGCAACTTGCCCGTTCGTTTCATATGGTCGGACATCGGGTGGTGTTGGTAGAAACTCATAAATATTGGTTGACCGGACATCGATTTTCTAACGCCGTCGATCGCTTTTATACCGTTCCCGCACCGGAAAAAGACCTAGAAGGCTATTCACAAGCATTGTTGGCGATCGCCAAACAAGAAAATATTGATGTCTACGTTCCCGTCTGTAGTCCCGTCGCCAGCTACTATGACTCTGTGGCTAAATCAGTTTTATCTGGCTGCTGCGAGGTGTTTCACTTCGATGCAGAGGTGACGCAGATGTTAGACGATAAGCATGATTTTGCCGAGAAAGCGCGATCTCTCGGTTTATCTGTCCCCAAATCTTTCAAAATTACTCATCCAGAACAAGTCATTAACTTTGACTTTTCCAATGCAGAACGTCCGTATATCCTTAAAAGCATTCCCTACGACTCGGTACGTCGCTTAAACTTAACTAAGCTACCATGTGCTACACAAGTAGAAATAGCAGCTTTTGTCAATAGCCTGCCGATTAGTCCTGAAAAGCCTTGGATTATGCAGGAATTTATCCCAGGACAGGAATACTGCACTCACAGCACCGTTCGCAACGGGGAATTAAGAATGCACTGCTGTTGCGAGTCTTCGGCTTTTCAAGTCAATTACGAAAACGTTGACAAGCCAGAAATACTTGCATGGGTGCGTCATTTTGTCAAAGAATTAGGAATTACCGGACAAGCTTCTTTTGACTTTATTCAAGCTGAGGATGGAAACGTTTACGCGATCGAGTGCAACCCCCGCACTCACTCAGCAATTACAATGTTTTATAATCATCCAGGGGTAGCCGATGCATATCTAAGTAACGAGCCTTATACTGAGCCGTTGCAACCCTTATCGACCAGCAAGCCTACTTATTGGACTTATCACGAACTCTGGCGGCTAACTGGAATTCGCTCTTTTCAACAATTACAGACCTGGTTCAAAACCATCTTACGCGGGAAGGATGCAATTTTTGCGATCGACGATCCTTTGCCATTTTTAATGGTACATCACTGGCAAATTCCTCTCTTACTTTTAGACAATCTCCGCAGGCTCAAAGGCTGGATCAGAATAGATTTCAATATCGGCAAGATTGTCGAATTGGGTGGGGATTGAAAGTGGTAGTTGGTAGTTAGGGAGTGAGTGGTGCGTGATGCGTGGTGCGTGGTGCGTGAGAAGAATTCGTATTTGTCTTCCTTCTGATTCCTGACTCCTGACTCCTGACTCCTGTACGGGCGGGTTCACTCGAAATCTTCGTCGGAGTCAGAGATCTTTGGTGAACCCGCCCCTACGACTCCTGACTCCTTTCTTCTGATAATGGATAACTGTTATATGATCGCTAATCAAACTGAAACAGGTTGGGAAGTTATTTATCATCGCGCTCATGCGCTACTTGCAGCACAAATTGCTGGACATTGGCGACGTAGAGATTTTCCACCACGGATCTACGAAACCATAGCTGCAATTTCTCACCACGACGATCTAGAAAAAGAATGGGAAGAAAATAGTCTCACGCCAGCTGGTGCGCCGTTAGACTTTACTCTCGATACTAGTACTCATCTACCCAAGCTGAAACAGCACATTTCCAACGCACGCTATCGGGGACGGTGGGTGACAATGCTAACTTCTATGCATACTAGCTTTTTGAATGAAGGAAAACGGGGAGAGTCATCGGAACTCGATGAGTTTCTTGACGAACAATTAGAGCTACAAAAGCAATATAGAAAAGAACTTAAAATTAGTCAGAAAGATGCTGAAGAAGCTTATGCATTTTTTCAGTGGTGCGATCGCCTTTCATTAATTCTCTGTAACCGTCAATTACCAGTAGACGAACGCGCATTAGAAATAGGGAAAGGACCAGATGGCGATCGCTACGATATTATTCAGTTGCAGGATGGCAAAGTTACCGTTACTCCTTGGTGCTTTGAAGATCGGGAGTTTACTGTTAACGTAGAAGCCTCATACCTTTCCCAACTACAATTTGGTAGTAATGCCGAACTGATAGAGCAATTACAAACCGCACCGATGAAAAGTTTGGAGTGGACATTTGTTAAAGTATGATGGCAAATGGTAATTGGTAATTGGTAATTGGTAGTTGGTAGTTGCCCATTAACTACTAACTCTCTCCCTTACCTTTTACCCCTTATCCCTTATCTCCTTAAATCTGACAGTGAGCCAAGCACAAGATCCTCAATACCCCAATACTGACGGAACGACAACAAACTTACCCAACGTAGCCTTTACCGATTGGTTTGAATATCCAGTCCGAGCGCAGCCACATCACACAGATTATGGTGGTAACGCTTGGTATGGTTCGTATATTGCTTGGATGGAAGAAGCGCGAGTAGAATGCTTGCGATCGATTGGGATTAATTTTGCTGACTTAGTCGCTTTGGGTTGTGACTTACCTGTAGTAGAACTTGCAGTACGCTACCACCGTCCGATCAAAATGGGGATGGATGCTGTAGTTAGAACTCGCATGGCGGATATGGAAGGCGTGCGGATCAATTGGGACTATCAAATTCAATCTCCCGACAACCAAGAATTGTATGTAACGGCAAGAGTCATATTAGTAGCAGTCGATCGCGAAAAGGGTAAAATTATGCGTCAATTACCCCCAGATGTCGAGAGTGCTTTTGCTCGGCTAGCTGGTACGCCAAATCGCTAAGCTCAATGTTCCCACGCCGTCATTTTCTCAGAAGCGCGATCGCCACAACTATTACTAGTACAGCTGTCTTTACTGCAAAGTTAAGCAGAGGAGCAGAGGAGCAGAGGAACAGAGGGAAAAAACATCCCGACTCCCGACTCCCGACTCCCGACTCCCCCATCAAACCTGCAAGACTAAAACCCGGTTCCGTTGTGGGAATCATCAGTCCTGCTGGGGCGACATTTGTACGGGAAAATTTAGATATTGTCCGCGATGCCGTGAGAGGATTGGGGTTAGAACCGAAACTCGCACCTCATGTCTTGGATCGCTATGGTTATCTTGCTGGACAAGACCGCGATCGCGCTGCTGATGTAAATCAGTTTTTTGCCGACCCTAAAGTTGCTGCACTTTTGCCTATTACAGGTGGGTGGGGTTCTAGCAGAATTTTACCGTATTTAGATTACGAATTAATTCGGAAAAATCCCAAAATTATTGTTGGGTTTAGCGATATTACTGCTCTAATTTTAGGGATTACAGCTCGAACTAATTTAGTCACTTTTCATGGACCAAATGGTTTTTCTTCTTGGAATGCAGAGCAAACAGATTATTTTCGACGCATATTATTTGCGGGTGAATCTTTAGAGTTTAAAAACTTCAAAGATGGCAGCGATACAGACCGTATAATGCAAGTAAAATATCGAATTCAAACGATTAATCCTGGTCGTGCTAAAGGTAGGTTATTTGGAGGAAATCTATCTGTACTATCGGCAATTGTCGGTTCGCCATACTTACCAAATCTAAACGGAGCAATTTTATTTTTAGAAGATATTGGTGAAAATATTTATCGACTCGATCGCCTGATGACACAGTTAAAATTAGCTGGAATCTTTGATAAACTAGCAGGTTTTATATTTGGGCAATGTCCTAACTGTACTCCAGATGCCGATTATGGTTCTTTAACTCTAGAGGAAGTTATTTGGAACCACATTCAACCATTAAAAATTCCCGCTTGGTACGGTGCGGCGATCGGTCACATTGACACTATTTTGACACTACCAATGGGTCTAGAAGTTGAAATTGATGCAACTGCGGGAACGATTCAGATGTTGGAGTCTGCGGTTGTATAAGCTTTTATTTAAAGTATCATTTGTAACATATGTATTAAAAGGAAAAAATAAAGATTCTTAGAGGATTGATTGCATAAATTTCCTCCTTAAGCTTTAATTTTGTATTGCTATATTTTCTTGCTATGAAAAATGAAATCTACTTCAAAACAATATCATTCTATCAACTGTCAGAAATGCGGTCGCGTTAATTCGATCGCCTTAACTCACTGTCAAAATTGTCACTCTCCTCTTAATCGTAATAAAAAAACTCCTACTCGATCGTTTACGGTTAATTGGTCGATTGTACCGTTAATTGGAATATTAGCGCTGGCGGGAATACTGTATTTAGTCTGGAAAACTCGTAGCTTGCCTGTACAAAAAGCTACCACAACTAATTCTATTTCTACTGAATCGGAAAATACTTTTAAACAAGAATATACGCCATTACTAGCTAGCGGCAACTCCTTCAGCGGTTACAGCACTTTTCGGAGTCCAGAACTGCGTCAAGCACTGAAAAAATTGGGCATTGACTGGCGCTATCAACTCGGCATGGATGAAATGCATTTCTCCAAGCAAATCGAGCAGTTAAACCAGGGAAAAACTGACTTAGCATTTTCGACGTTAGATGAATTTCTGCTACAAAAAGTCGATGGTAAAGTTGTCGGATTAATCGATCGCACGATGGGGGGAGATGCAGTTATTCTCAATACCAAAAAATATCCAAAATTGCGATCGCTACAAGATTTGACTCAACTCGTTCAACAGCAGCGATCGCAAGGTAAACTGTTAGACATTGCTTTTACTGGCAACAGTCCGAGCGAGTATCTCGCCTTATTACTGAGTGCTAAATTTGAAGAATTTCAGTTAAGCGATTTCCAAATCCGGCGGGTAGAAGATGCTGCCGATGCGTGGAAACTCATTCAAGATCCGCGACAAAATGTAGCGGTAGCTGTTGTCTGGGAACCATACGTCACCCAAGCGCAAAGGCAGGGATATACGGTAGTTTTATCGAGTGGCGACGCTCAAGGGGCGATCGTAGACGTAATTATAGCCTCCAATCGCCTGATCCAATCTCAACCCGACAAGCTTTCTGACTTCTTAGCTGCATACTATCGCCGCGTTGACGCTGACATGCGCGATGCTTCACGGTTAAAACAACAAATAGCTCAAGATGGACAGCTATCAGCAGAAGATGCGATCGCAGTCATGCAGGGAATCAAGTTTTTTACCGCAACTGAAGCTCAATCCTGGCTGACTGATGGCACTTTTGAAAAACGGATCGACTCTACAGCCGCCATCTTGACACTAGCAGGCAAAATGGAGCAAGTCCCTGCCAATCCTAAAAACCTATTTGCGTCCCAGTTCATCACCAAAGCCGCAAACAATACCCAAACACTGATCGATCTTGTCCGCGCAGATAACCCAACATTAGCAAACAAACTGGCAGGTCAAGAAATAGCACTCACCCCTCGCAAATTCGATCGCAATTCGTTGACATCCGCGCCTAATATTGGCAACTTACATGTGAAAGGGAACGTGAAATTTGCCTACGATTCGGCAACACTTACGCCTGAAGGTAAGCAAACATTAGATCGTCTAGCAGCAGAAATGTCTGATTTCAACGATCGCACCGTCGCCGTGCGTGTCATCGGTCATACATCCAGAACTGGCTTAGCCGCACTCAACCAAAAACTCAGCCAACAGCGATCGCAAGTCGTCGCCAATTATCTCAAATCGCGCTTGAAGCTCCAGATCGTTGCTGAGGGTAAAGGCTTCCGCCAACCCCTATCTGGAATTTCACCCCAAGATCCGCGCAATCAAAGGACAGAAATTCGCCTCGTGCGCGTTGGGACTTAAATCGTATTCTGTGCTGCCTTGACAAACTTTGGTTCGATAAACTTTGACATATCGGGAACTTTTTCAATCTGCTTTTGGCTGGATAAAAATTCAGCCATAGACTTCATTGAGTTTAATATGTAAAGTTCGCTTTGCGAGTTAGTAAACATTTCGATATTCGTAGCAGCATCGGGAAGTTTAATTCCTTTTAGATCGGCTGCAAGACTATCAGGTGTTGTCTCCAAACGCTTAGCTGCGCTCGCTAACCCTTCTTTTGGATTTTTATTGAGAAAGTCTAACCCTTGAAGGACACCGTTGACAAATGCCTGTACTGCTTGAGGGTTGGCTTGAATAAACTTTGCATCAAACACGTACAGATCGCTAATCGCAGTCGGCATCTTTGCAGAGTCGTAAATAATTCGTCCGTCTTTCTGCGCTTGATTTGCTTTTTGTAAAAAAGGCGCATAGGATACAGCAATCTCAACCTGTCCGGTTTGATAAGCTGCTGCTGCTGCATCTGGTGTTGTGCTGACGATCGTAATATCCTTCTCGCTTAAACCTGCTTCAGCTAGGACTTGCAAGAGGAAGAAATGGCTGACAGAAGCTCTTTCCACTGCCACTTTTTTACCTTTAAATGCCTTAATGTCTGTGACGCTGTTTCGCGCCAAAATGCCATCCCCACCCACCGAAATATCTTCAACTAAAACTACTCGAAAGTCTCTGCCTTTACTCGCAATCAAAATTGCTTCTGAAGTCACGGGAGCGAGAGCATCTAGCCGTCCGGCGATAAAAGCAGCGTTAGAATCGGGGTTAGAGCCAAAGATTTTTGGCTGCAAGTCGATGCCAGCTTGTTTAAAAAACCCTTTTTCGAGCGCGATATGTAGTGGTGTTAGTCCAATCCAGTTAAGAATGCCAATCGTGGCTGAGACGGGTTTTGCTGCTGTCGGACTTGGGGATGGTGTTTGAGTCGCCGTGTCACACCCATGTAAAACGAAACTACCCGTCGTCCCTGCCATCATCCACAGTGCATGACGACGAGACCAATACTGATTTATCTTTGACATAGTTGTAGATTGTAACTGACAACAAGCTGCGATCGAGTGCTACGGTCGTTTGGTAGTTCTGAAAGACAAATGAAAGATGCTTGAGTTGTTCGGATGTAGAAATACAGTCAAGAATATTACTACCAGCAAGGCGATTTGAGCAAGTCCCTGTTAAACAAGTTAAAAGTTAAAAGTAGAAAGGGGAAAATGTATTTATGGTCAGGCTTTTAGCTGCTATTTGTAGGCAAATTACATGTGAAACAACTTATTACACAAAGATCGTTATTTGTATTATCTGTCGCCCAATAGTCTCCAAAGTTGGGAGTCGGTAAAATCAGGAATAGCTAGCATTACACCTAGATCGTCAAGCTCATCTGCTGTTTGGGAAGAGGCAATGCCTACTGTGGGTATTCCTGCACCCACGGCTGAACGAATTCCCGAGGGAGAATCTTCAAATACAAGCGCTTGTTGAGCGTTTAAGCCAAAGTAAGCTAGTGCGTAAAGATAGGGTCCAGGATCGGGTTTTGCCATACCGATTTCTTGGGAGACAAATACTCGCTCGAATCTATGTTCTAAGTTCAAAACGCTCAACATGTGCTTAGCGTTTTCTGGAGGAGCATTTGTGACTACGGCTTGTTTGATTCCTTTTTCATCAGCCCAAGCGATCGCTTCTAACAGTCCTGGTATTGGTGTCAATTCCACTGCTAGTTCGCGAAACTCTGCTTCTTTGCGATCGCTAAATTTTATCACCTCTTCAGAAGAGAATTCTGGAAATAAATCTCGCACGATAAATGGATTCAGCCTGCCACTCATGCGATTTTTATAGAACTCTCGATCGATCTCTATACCATGCTCTTTCAAGAGTGCTTGCCATATGCGAAAGTGCAGTGGATCGGTATTGACAATCGTACCGTCGAGATCGTAAAGAATCGCTGCTAGCATGGTCATCGTCCAGGAAGGCTGAGGGTTCGAGCCAAGCTTAACATATCTTAATTGGAATGAGTGTATAGACTACAACCTTAACTACAGTAAAGGTTGACATCCCTCTTTACCGCAATAATCGATTGATTCCAAGAAATATTCCGTTGCTAACTCTATTTGTTGGGGTTTGGCAGCATCACCCACTAAGACTTGGTATTGCTCACCATTATTTGCTTTGAGTACCATATTAGCGAGGGCTGGCTCGTTAGGAGTCGGACGTTCTGGAAAAGTTAGCGATACAGTTTTAGCTAATTCTGCATTTGTTAAATTGAGGGGAGTTTTCACCGCTAAAATTTGATCGAAATCGCGGGGTTTAGTTAACACATGCGCGACGTATTGTTCCGAGCGATCGCCAAACAACAAATACTCTAAATTACTTGGCAATTTAGCTTGCGGATCGAATCGTTTAAAGTAGATAACTCGCTTTACATTTACAGTAGCATTACTCACCAGTCCGATCGGATTCAGTTCGGGGCGTTCGTACTGTCCGCGATAGATATTAGCTTTAAATGACTTGCGTTTACCAGCAGCTAAGTCTGACAACAGAAAATGTTCTGTTGGTTCTAAAGTATATTCATTCTTAGTGGCATCTTGTTTTTGGTCGCTCAAATATTTTGCTTGAGGATTATCTTTACCAACAAAAATCACTTCAAAAAGTGCTTGATAATCGTGATTTGTGGTAGGATAATCTTTGAAAATCCCCATGTGAGAAAGATAGATTTTATGATTTCCCACAACTCGCATTCCGTGTTCGTCTGGTGTGTCTGGAATTTGAGCGATTGTGGGACTAGAAATAGTATGAAATCCAATTAGAATTGATGCCACGATCGCGGCTAAAGCTATCCACTGCTTGAATTTTGACATAATAAATAAAGATTGAAATATGCTTATTTAGAACTGACTAATTCTTCCAAACGATTGAGAACGGCGATCGCGTGACCTTTGGCTTTGACTTTTGCCCAAGTATGAGCGATAGTTCTATCAGGTGCGATCGCAAAAGTAGAACGTTCGACACCCATATACTCCCTACCCATAAACTTTTTCAATCGCCACGCCCCATAAGCATCAGCAACCTGATGTTCGGGGTCGCTCAGAAGTATAATTGACAAATTATGTTTGGCAATAAACTTGCAGTGAGACTGTTGAGAATCAACACTCACGCCGACAACCTTCGCCCCCAGGTTGCTAAACTCCTGCGTATACTCGCTAAAGTCCTTTGCTTCCGTCGTACACCCAGGTGTATCATCTTTAGGGTAAAAGTAAAGTACCAGCCATTGTCCGGCAAAATCGGCTAAACTGACCAAATTACCATCCTGGTTGATAGCAGTAAAATTTGGTGATATTTGCCCTGGCTGAGGGATATCGGTCATAAATTGGATAAATGCGATCGCCGTCCTACATCTTCCAGTAGTTCCGCATGAAAAGCAAGTCTTTTAATTAATCTCGCGCAAAGACGCAAAGTCGCCAAGATTGCTTTGCGCCTTTGCGCGACATCATCTCTTAAGCCCCCATCCCAGAATACTGCTTTAACCCCCGTCGCCACAACCAACGATTTAAGCCGAAAAATAGCGCGCACCAACCTACTGTAATTAAAAAACCCCGCCCTACATTTTCTGGTAAACCCACGATTAAGGAAGTAGGAAAATGAATCAGATAGGGAAAAGGAGTCCATAGAACAATATCGCGCACAATTGGCGGAAACGTCTCTAAAGGTGCAATTAGACCCGAGAAAAACAGGTAAAATAGAAACCAGAAATTTTCAATTGCATTTGCTCTTTCCGTCCAAAAAGCAAACAAAGCAAAAGTATATTGGATTAGAAACCGCAGAGTAAAAGCCAGCAGAACGGCAATTATAAATAAGATCGAACTACCTAAACTTGGTATCCAAAACGCTTGGGGATAGAGGAAGAAAAACAAACCGACAAGGGCGATCGCAAATGGTAAGCGAGCAAATCTTTCAGAGATATGAGAAAATACATGATGCCAAACTGGATCTAAAGGTTGAAGCAAGCGGGGAGAGAGCCGTCCCTCGACGACTTCTTTCTCAAATTCCCAAATGACCCACACCACGGTAAACTGTCGGATCAGAAATACTGTGAGGAAGTAACGGGCAAAGTCTATAGGCGATAAGCCGAATTGTCCGCTTTGGGCTGCTTGCGTCCATACCCCCATTAAGATCAGCGGTAGGCTACCAGACAAAGCCCATAAAAATAGCTCTGCCCGATATTCCAACATATAAGCGTAATATGAGGTGAGTAAGGTAGCGCTAATCCGCAAGACGCGCGTTAATTTTTTGCCAATCGCCTGAAATTGATTAATTTTAGAGTTTGATTGCCGCAGATTTGTCATTTTGAGTCTTAATTGAGTGCGATCGCGCTTTTCTCTCTCGATCTTATCTGTAACGACCAAGTGTAGGTATTGAGATCGAAGCACTCGACTAGGAATCGATTATAAAATATCTCTTATTTTTTTTCTTCTGCAAGGACAAGTATCTGATGATAGATCTATGAAGATGCGATCGAAATAGCAAATTTTTCCACCATACAAATCATACAATTCAATTAACCATCTATGCGTTTTCAACTGGGACGAACGATTTTTAAAATCATTGTTTTGTCATGTTTAGCATCTGTAACGACTCAATGTGCAGATCGAGCAACGTCAGTACAGAAGCAATTTCCCGGAGTGTGTGCAAAAGATCTTGGCGTGGGCAATAATAGCTCTGTTTGGATGGTAAGTTGCGCTAAAGCAAACGAATCGGGAGATTTTTACTTATTTACTTGGAACGGTTCTAAGTGGGATATGATTCCAGGTTTTGGTAGCGACATAGCAGTCGCACCAAATGGTACTCCTTGGATAACTAACTCAGGCGGACAAATCTACAAAGGCAACGGTAACAATGGATGGGAACAAGTTGCAGGTTGTGCGAGAGATATTGCAGTAGGAAATGACTCTGTTTGGGTATTAGGTTGCAAGCAATCTGGAGCTAAGAATTTTGAAATCCTTTCATGGCAAGGTTCCCAATGGAATCGAGTTGAAGGCGCTGCTGCACGCATAGCAGTCGAACCGAATGGTACTCCTTGGATTGTCAATTCCAGCGGGCAGATTTACAAACGTAGTGGCGACAGTTGGCAACAAGTTTCCGGTTGTGCAAAGGAGATTGGAGTAGGAGAAAATGACTCTGCTTGGATACTAGGCTGTAAGCCAGTTGGCGCTGGTGGTTTTGAAATACTTTCACGCCAAGCTTCTAAGTGGACGACACTCCCTGGTGCTGCTACTGGCATAGCAGTCGAACCGAATGGTACTCCTTGGGTAATCAGCATTGAGGGAAAAGTTTTTCGTTTATAATCCCTCACTCTTTACCCGTACTTGTATTTGCACCACCTGGTTAAAACAATCAAAAATTTATCCAGCGCTCAAGTATTCCGTGAATACGATGGCACTAACTTTCAGCCATTTCAACATAAATGTACTCCGAGCTATGGCTTTACGGGCGATCGCATGAATAAGTTGAGAATTTTATTGTTTGCTACTGGTATTCTTATCAGCTTCAGTATATCTGCCTCGGATCGCTCTCATAGTCCGCATGGATATTTACTCAGTAGTTCGCCACTTGATGCTGCGAATGTTGCTCGTGAGTATTTCGTCGCCTCAAAAGGCTCAGATAATCATCCCGGTACGTTGGAGCGCCCATTTCAAACAGTGCAAAAGTGTGCTAGTGTCGCTCAGCCTGGTGACTCCTGCTTATTAAGAGCTGGAATTTATCGCGAAACAGTTCGCCCCGCAAATTCAGGGACATCATCGACTACACCGATAACATTTGCAGCGTACAACAAAGAGGACGTAACGATCTCCGGTGCGAATCTGGTTGAGGGATGGCAGGTGTTTCGCGGTTCTATTTTCCGTGCGAATGCGTCTTTACCCACAAGTAAATACAACGATACGGGCTTTTTTGCCAATCAAGTGTTTGTCAATGGCGAGATGATGCCAGAAGCGCGGTGGCCCAACACGGGAAGAGATCCGTTGCGTCCGAAACTGGCGGGTGGTGGTGTCAGAAGCCTGAGTGGGAATGCGGCGATCGTAGAAAACGCTGAAATTCCCAATTTAGCAGAGGGTTGGACTGGTGCTACAGTATGGACGAATGATTGGTATGTCACTCGCACCGGGACGATAACGGGTGGTACGGCGGGAAAGCTGACGGCACAAATGACTGCCCCTTGGGATCGAGGTGGATATTGGTTCTATCTAGTTGGCAAGTTGGGGTTGCTCGATAGCGAAGGCGAATGGTTTTACGATGGCAGCGATCGCACCCTCTATCTTTGGACTCTTGGTGGTACGAGTCCTAACTCAGTAGAGGTGAAGCAGCGCAACTTTGCTTTCGATCTGGGCGATCGCTCTTATATCGTACTGCGTAATTTGAAGCTTTTTGCCAGTACAGTGACCACCAGCAATGCGAGTAAAGGTGTAGTTATCGATGGTATCCGTGCCAAGTACGTATCGCACCACATGACTCTACCACCATTACCGAAGTCCGAGCAAGCACCTAATTCTGATGATGGTTTGATCGTTGCATCTCACGCGCACGACACCGGTATACAGTTACGGGGTAGCAAGCATACGCTGAAAAACTCAGTTGTGGAATGGAGTTCTGGCAATGGCGTATTGTTAGAAGGCACGGGACACAGAGTGACGAATAATATTATTGCTAACAGCAATTACATGGCATCTTACGCCGCCCCAGTCCGCATCAACGGGACTAATCATCGGATTACTTACAATACAATCGAAGCAGCTGGACGCGACGCTATCAGTTTTGATTGGCATACCGCAGGTTTCGACGGTAACAAAATCGATATTGCTTACAACGATATCTCTCGCTTTGGCATGTTGAGTACCGATTTGGGGGCAATTTATATCTGTTGCTATATCAATCTTGCAGGCGGAGCTATCCATCACAATTGGATTCGAGATACTCAAGCATTCAGTCCGTTTTGGGGAACGCGAGGTATTTATTTAGATATTGAAAGTTACAACAGTACAATTCATCACAATGTAGTGTGGAATATTACGGGGGGCAAAGATAGCTTTTATCTAGTCGCAGGTAGTCCACGCGGATACAATCGGATTTTCAACAATACGTTTCTCGGTTCAATATATACAGATAAAACTGTTGAAGCGCGCAACAATATTTTGCGGAGTTCGACGAGTATAACTGCCAGCCAGCAGTCTCACAATTTATTTCAGTCAACCGATCCAAAGTTCACCAAAGCTACTACAACAGATTCAAAATCTATCCCAGATTTTACCTTACAATCTGGTTCGCCTGCGATCGATGCAGGTATGGCAATTACTGGGGTGACAGATGGGTTCGTGGGTAGCGCCCCCGATATCGGGGCATACGAACGGGGCGCTAAGATTTGGAGAGCTGGCTCTAGACTGAAACGGTGATGTCAGAAACTTTGGCGAATTGAGTTGATTTTAATACGAACGTGTAGTAACCGTTGCTGTAACCAGGGTTTTCGCTAAATGAGACGATTTCAAAACCTGAGTTTTGCATAAACTGTTCAATTTTTTCCAAAGGTCGATTGACTACGCGAAGAGTATACTTATCTAGTACTCTTTGAAAGAGAGATTTTTTCTTTCCGCTCCCTTCGATCGCTAGGTTCTTATTTTCTGGTGATTCTAAACGAAATTCGCAAATGACTTTTCCTTGAGGTTTTAGAACTCTAAAAAACTCTTTTAAGAGTTGTTCGCATACGTCATCGGTAACGTGTAGCATGACAGCAAAAGAGTAAATAAAGTCTATACTAGAGTCACCAACTTGAGATAAGCGATCGCTCTTATTTTCAGTCAAATATGTAATGTTCGGTTGAGAGTTAATTTCTTTGGCACAAGCGATAACGCCTGCGGAAATATCTACGGCTATAACTCTGCGGCAATATTGTGCAGCTGCTTGAGCCAGGTATCCAGGTCCACAGCCATGATCTAGTACGGTCATTTCCTGGTTTATGTATGGTTTCACAGCCCTTTCAACCATAGACTGTCTATCGTTAACCATCCTTTTGTGTTCGGTTTCTAAAAAATTTCGACGAGATATGTTTTGAATGCTTTTTCTATGCTGTCCAAAATAATGAGGACTAATCGCAATTAAATTTAAAGCTAGATTTCTCCGATATTTTTGTGGAACTAATTGAAATAGTAGGGGTATGTAGAAAGCTCCTAAGTATTTTTGATCTGGGAATCCCATTGTCAAAAAAATTGCCAACTTTCTCATCCAGCTTGTATGGCGATATTTTCTAGTTTGTGAATTGTGGGCTTTAACTCGATCCATCACATTCGACTTCTGAGAATTATTTTTTGTCACGATGTTTAAACCTTGTAAATTTGTTTGATGTATGTTGTTTGTAAGACCTTGGGCAAGCTTTAACGTTAGTAGAAATAGCGAGTATTAGCGTCAAAACTTTGATAGAAAGTTATTTATTTATTCAATCTTTAACGCTATTTTTCTGTTTTCATGCCATCGTAGACCGATTAAAAGAGCAATAGTGAGCATAAAACCTGGTTCCTCCATTTGAGTCAGAAAAAAACCGTAAACTACTACAGTAAGTACGAGAAACCTACTGAAATCATCTAAGCAAAGATTGCGCCATACAATGAAGCCAAGATACAAATAAGTTCCTAGCCCAAACCAACCTAAATCTCCCCAAATTCCTGCCCAACTGAACAAAGGAACATACAAGGTTGTTGTCAAAGCAATCCAATTCCCATTGATAAACTTCCAGATGTCGTCATATAGAGGAGGATTGGAAGCTCCTAGCGGGCTTAATAAGTGCCAATACTCTCGAATTGACCATCCTCCTAATCTACCAAGTGTATGCCCTGGTCCAAGCCCAAATAACCAATTTAAGGGCGATCGCCAGTGGGCGAGTACCATATGAATTCCTTGCATTTTAACGGCAAGTCCGCCAGTCTCAGAATTCTCATATATATCGGATCTAGAAAACCAATATTTGTAAACCTCAAAAGCTTCTAGATTATATGCAGCCCAGATAAAAGCGGCGATCGCGAGAACGATACAGGTCACATACATTAAAAACTTTTTAACATTTCGAGTTTGGCTTAAACCTAACAACATCCAAGCTAATGCTGAAGTTAAAATTACCTGTTTTGTATCTGCAATCAAGATTTGATGAACTGCACCAATTAAGCTAAGTATTCGTAGCCAGAGGGGAGCTGTTTTAAAAAAAAGCAAGAAATATAAAGCAGCACTTACGGAAACGGCAGTGGAGACATAACCACCTGCTCCTGTTGCAAAGAAAACTCCTTGAACGCCATCCGTTTCATCCATTCCATTTGCTGCAAATAGTAAGCCAGCACTTAATAAAGGTTTCTGAACTTCAGCTAACAAAAAGTTAATCAAAGCTGAAATTAACATCCAATTCCTGATTTTTTTAATGCTGGCGGATGATAGGGGAATACAAACTATTGCTAGCAGGAATAGATATGGCTCAGCCAGAATTAAAAAGTTAAAAACTACATTGATAAAACCTGCGTTATTGACAAGCGCGCTGACAAGCATAGCTCCTAGCAGAACCAGAATAGCAGATGAAAGCAAACTGGCGATCGCCATTTGCTTACGATCCTTGCTGCGGTTAGTGACTAGCACCACTGCAAGCGCAAACCCAACTGTCAAAAAATGAAAAAAATTGAGAAATGAAGGAGCGCGAGTTATCGTACAAAAAATTCGAGAATAAAAAGCAGTAGCAAAGGCAAAAAATATCAGAGTTGAACTCTTAATAATATACTTCTTTTTTGCTATGGTTCTAGTGCCGATCGCTAAATCCATTTTTTGAGGTAAGGGTTGCATCTATTCATTTCCCTCCGCTAAATGTTTGGAGTTAAGTATTCGGACATACTTAAAGAGCAAATTTATTTTCTTTCTACCTTCTGCCTTTTCTCTACGATAAATATCTACGTTCACCTACTTATTGATTAAACTTTTTAACTTTCGATGTAGATTGATTTTGGTTATTGGTACTGATTTTATTAAAACTAGTTTGCACTCGTTGCAAAAAACCGACACGTAATGGACTCTTTCTAGCGATCGCAGCATAAAATTTCAGATAACGAGCGGCTACATCTGATTTAGAAAAACGCAGGTCTTTTGCAGTTTGACTGAGAGGTTTTTTTAATGCATTAATCATTGCTTGAGAGAGATTTTTTACTGGATCTCCTTGCAAGTCAAAGTAAGTACAGTTAGAGGAGCCAATTTCCCTAAATACTGGAATGTCAGAGCAAACTATCTTACAAGAAAAATGTATAGCTTCTGCTAGAGGCAAACAAAAACCTTCTTGCGACGAAGGGGCAATAAACATTTCACAATTTTGATACAGCCAACACAATTCACTATCTTCAATAGAATCAAGCAGTACTACCAGTTCTTGAAGGGAGAGTCGATTAATTAACTGCTGAATTTTTGCGGTTTCAGGTCCATTGTTGCCCACAATAACTAGTTTAGTCGTATTTTTTAAGTACTTGTTTTTAATTAACGACCAAAAAGCTTGGATTGCTAAGTTGATATTTTTATTGCTTCGATGTTGAGCAATACTCAATAGAAAAGAATCGCGATCGCTAATTGGTAAGTGAATTGACGAATTAGATTTTAAACCTTCCAAACTCACGTAGTTATAAATAACAGTTACTAGTTTGCGTAGATGAAGATTTGGAAAATATAATTTCAGGCTGCTTGCAGTAGATTTAGATACACAAACTAGACCATCGCTATTTGTTATACATTGCTTCAGAAATAAACGGTTGAAAATTGCATTTGGATATCCAAAAACTTCAGGACTTTCATAAGGATATAAATCGTGAATTGTAGAAATTATAGGAGACGAGAATAGCCTTCTTACAAAGGGGAAAGGAAATGACATATAAACTAAGTCAGGCAAGAGACGGTTAGCCAATTTTGGTAAACCAAATAAAAACCACATATTTCTTGCCAACGCACTATTCTCGATGTCTATATCGACCAAATTAATTTTTTTGGAGCTAAAAAATGTTTTAAAATAATGCTTCTGCCATGCTCCTACTATCAAAGTTACTTTAGTGACCTCTTTTGTATCAGCTAAGCATTGAGCTAAATTTGCGGCGTGTCTGCAAACACCAGTTGGTTTGGAAGGTCTGTGTAAAGCAGCAATGAGAATGTGCATATCGAGATGCTCCCTTAAATATGTATTGCCATGGATCGGATGTGACTCTAAGAGGCACGGTATTTTAGGAGCTATTTAGTCATTTTTGCTCCTGGCTTCTGACACCTGACTTCTGTATAAAGCTTGTTCAAATCTTCGCCGACAGCTTTCCAGCTATAGTTTTGACTGACTCGCTTCCGTGCAGCAAGACCCATACTAATTCTCAGTTCTGGATCTTGAACTAAGTGAATCATGCTGGCTGCGAGGTCGCGTACAGCTTGATATGGTTCGAGAGCTGGAACTTTAAAACCAGTTTCATTTGTAACTTGAATTGCTGGACCTCCTAAATCCAAACAGAGAACGGGACGACCTGCTGCCATTGCTTCCATACATACCCATCCTCCAGAATCATGCAAACTGGGATGAACTAATACGTGGCAATCTCTTAAGAGGTCTAAAGCTTTTTCACGCGGTAATTTACCCCAGAATTTTACTTTGCGATCGATACCCAAATCTCGTGCTAGAATTTGCAGGCGATCGCATTCCGGTCCTTCTCCAACAATCCAGTACTCTGTATTGGGTAAATTTGCTTGAGCGAAGGCACGCAGTCCCAGATGAAAGCCTTTCCAGTGTAAAAGCCTACCGATACTGATAAACCTTACTGGTGTCTCGTCAGGTATTTCATATTGAGTCAGAAGCGCCATATCTTCTTCAGGTAATCCGAATCCTGGCAAGATTTGTACCTGCTTTGCGCCTATTTTATACAGCCGCTCGGCTGTATCTTTAGTTGTTGCTCGGACTACAGTACTCTTTTTGGTAGTCAGATGTACAAAGGGATCTATCTCTCCCAACTTGCGAATTAAGCTGCGGGTAATTTCGTAAATTTTGGCTTTCCAACTAAAATCTTCCCAGAAGGTATTTGGCGCAGACTCTCCACCTCCTACTGGTCCCCAGATGAAGGGGGATGGTAGCAAAGATAGAAAGCAAGGATTGCAATACTTCATAAAAGTAACATGGTGCGTCAGGTCAAAGCCAATTTTCTGATGCAGGCGACGAGCAACAAAATATGCTTGAATTTGCCATAAGTAATAATGCAGTTGCATTCCGCCAGAGTGTCCCCATCGGCGGCTATCGTACCAAAAGGGGAGAGTGAAATAAATAAAGTGAAGATTGGGGATGGGGTTGCGTGCTAGTTCTGCCTCAATCTCATTCTGGCTTTCATCAGGTCGAGTGAGTACCCAAACTTCGTGATATTTGGCAGCCTCGCGAACGATATTCCAACCGATACCAGGCTCGGAACCCATACCTGGTTCGCAGGAGTATGCAGATATTAAAATTTTCATAGTTGGGAGCGGAAATAAAGGTATGAAATTTTTTGCCAATTAGCCATAGGAAGGCTGGAAAATAAAGTTGCAGATATAGGTTTTTCCTAGAGAGGATAACCCGGCATAATTTTCGATGTTTTGGTATTTTTTGAGAGAAAAGTTATCTAAACTTTTAAGCTCTCCATCTAGCAAGAAGAAACCTTTGTAACCTAAAGCTAGAATCTTCGCAAATATCTCAGAAATATCGCGATCTGGATGATGTTTTTGTTCGATTTCAATCAGAAGATTTGGGCGTTGAGTTATCAATAAATTTTTGGCTCCATCAATTGTAGCTGCTTCATGTCCCTCTACGTCAATTTTGATAAAACCAACGTTTGTATGACCTTGCTCGTCAAGTGTTTTTAATGGTACTTGATATGTTTTACTACCTTGAGGAACAGCTTTTTCTTCTAGGCTTCCAAGTTGGTCGTATAAAAAGTTATCGACAAGTGGGATTGATAGATTTGCTTGTCCCGACCGATTGGAAAGAGCGATCGCGTAAACGCTCACATTAGAACGACCCGATTTATGAATGAATTCTGCTAGTTCTGGATTGGGTTCGTAAGCAAATACATGACGCGAAAGCCGAGCTAGAAAATAAGTATAAATTCCTTTATTTGCCCCAATGTCAATACTATTTTTCTGGCGATCGACCAGCGATTTAAGTATTTTTAACTCAGGCTCACCTTTACGGTAGTGCATTGCAGCCATTAAGTGAATAACAGCCGAGGGGGGTAATGTTCTTCTAACTAAATCTTTTGTAGACATTACAATCATTTTACTACTTTCTCTCCATTGAAATTTTTAAGTAATTATTAGAAGAAATTCGATTGCTAGACGATCTGGTACTTAGTAATTCTTCATAAACTTTAGCTACTTGCTCTGCTGTTTTCTCCCAAGTAAATGACTTAACTCTATGCAAACTTTTGTTTACAAGGTCTTGGTAGTACGTTGGATCTTTTTGCAAACAAATTACTGCGTCTGCAATTTCCATCGAATTGTTTGGGTTAACTAAAATCCCAGCATCACCAACAACTTCAGGCATAGCAGATACATTAGAAGTAATGACAGGAGTACCGCAAGCCATTGCTTCTAAAATAGTGATTCCAAACCCTTCGTGTAATGAAGGAGCAATTAGAATATTAGCAGCATTATATAACTGTATTAAGGTCGATTTATCTGGTTTTCCAAAATATTTAATCCATTTAGTTAAGTTATGACTTTGGATAAACTCTTTTTGCTCGGTGTTAAAATCTGACCCTACTTTCCAAAATTGTATTGGCAAACCTTTGTCAACTAAAACTGCTATTGCTTGTAAAATCTTAGAAATATTTTTACGGGGATGATTTACGCCAACATTTAAAAGACAAAATGTTTCCTTGCTAATTCCTTGTTGAGTGCGAAATGACTCAACTTCTACTTGGGGTAAAGGTTTGAAAATAGCTTCGACAGCATTAGGAATCACGCTAATCCGCGCTGGCTCAATATCTAAGATTTGTGTTGTATCTTTAGCGGTCGCACTAGAAACAGCAATGATGCGATCGGCAGATTTCATGCCTTTAACTGCATAGATCCAAGCACTTTTACTAACTAGCGGTAATTGTACCGAACCTTTAAGATTATCGCGGTAGAAAAAGTTAATCAGGTCGTGACAAGTAACGATCGCAGGTTGACCAGTCTGCTTTAACCAATAGACGAGATGAGCATCACAAGGTTCGATAATATGAAAAATATCGGCTGTTTGCTGTTTAACTCTACGAGGATAGCGCCAGAAACGTTCGTAATATTTCTGCACTCTCAGCAACCAGGAAGAATTATTGCGATCGAAAGAACGCGGTGCTAATTCAATAATTTCCCAATCGGGACGGACAGCTTTGAGTCCTGAAATTAAACCGTTGGTATGGACATCAATGCTAAATTCAGCCATTGTTCGTGCGATCGCGACGCGCATTTTTAAACTCCTTATCAGTTATCAGTTATCAGTTATCAGCCATCGCTTCCCACTTCCTATTCCCTTCTCCCCATTTCCTCAATGTTTGCCATAGTTGAAGCGATCGCGCTGCAATTCGTTCGTGCGAGTAATGCTGTTGAACTCTGTTCAAACAGTAATTTTTTACTTCTTGTCGCCAATTTGGGTCGCAAATTAGTCGCTCTAAAATTACTGCTAATTGATGTGCGTCTTCTTCTGAAAATATTAAGTCAGATCGTCCGATCGCGTGGGGAATTTCGCCACTGGTAGAGCCGATAACAGGTACACCCATTGCCATTGCTTCAATTAATACATGACCGAACTGTTCTTTCCAGGTGGGAGTTGTGCGTGAGGGAAGTACGAGTACGTCAAATTGTGCGATTGCGATCGGTGCTGCTTCGTGTCGTACTGCTTTTTCCCAAATTACCAAGTCAGCAATCTGCTGTTTTTCTGCTTCCTGACGCAAATCTGCTTCACTCGTACCAGAACCGCAGAGGATGACGCGACAATTGAAACCCCGTTGTCGCAGTTGACTAACAGCGGTAAATAAGATGTCTATTCCTTTTCCCGCAACATATCGTCCTAAAAAACCGATATGGAACTCTTGGCGATCGCCTTGAGATAATTGCGGCGCGAATAAATTCGTGTCTACTCCCATCTGAGGCATAATTGCGATCTTTCTTGTATATCCCCAATGACGCAATAAATCGGCTCCTTCATGATTCCCTGCAATAATGGCGCTGGCTGAATTCAGCACAAATTGACGCACCCAACGGCGAAATCTGGGTAGGTTGCGATCCATATTTTCCCACCCAAATACAACTAATTGCTTGCCTGTTATTCGCGTCCAAATTGCTAGTTCAAACGCACACATTGAGAAAACTTCTTCTTCGACTTGTACTATGTCAGGTTGAAAATCGTTCAGCACTTGCCAAACTCGCCAAGGTGCGTAAATATGAGCGCCGCCACGACCAGCAAACAACACGGGTGCGCTGTAAACTTGAATTTTTGAGTACGGTTTTTCTAGTTCAAGTCGGCGATTCCATTCCAATGCTTTCCAGTTACTAGGAGCCAATAAACCGACTTCAATTCCATCAATTTCTGCGATCGCCTGAAGTTTTCCCTGATTTACACCTACTACATAAGCATGGCTGACAAAAAGAACTCGCAGACAAGAGTTAGTTTTAAAATTCGTTTTTTTGCTATGAATTGAATCTACTGTTTTCATTGTATTTATTATGTATAAATCGTTATATTTTACTACTAGATAACTTCGACCGATTTGCCTGCAACTGAATTTTTGTAATTATCCAAGCGATCGCTTTGGGGCGAAAATGCGGCGCGTATAACCAAGCGATCGCGGGTTTTGCTAAAGCTAAAGGCATAAATCCCACCCAAATAAACCAGAGACTGTAGATCGATCGTTTTTGCCAATTAAAGTGCGAGTATTTCCAAAGCGAACGAATTCCCTGATAGACAAGTGAGAGAGAACTATCGGAAGGAATCGGATGATTTTGAGGATCTAAGCGTAAGGAAATAATCCGCGACCATAATCGCCCGATGGCTCGTTGTTCTAAATCTTTTGGTAATTTATATCCTAATTCGTTTGCTTTTTGTAATAGCAGGGAATAGTTTTGTAGATCGTGCCGGACAAATCTATGAAAGCGATCGCCTGTTACTGTAGCTAAAGCCCACTGATTGCTATTATGAATTCGGTACACACCTAAAGGTTCTTCAATCGCTGCTACTTCTCCATAAAAAGGAATTGAAATTGATAAGTAATCATCAGCAGTTAGTTTATATTCATCGGGAATCGGGAAGACTTGTTCTAGTGCTTTACGATTGAGTGCGTTGCCACTAGTAGGTGTGCTACCATAACAACCAACTTCTAGTAATCTGCGCCATACCTCGCCAGTCGATAATAATGCACCTTGCGGACAGGAATATCCTAGAGATTGACTAAAGGTATCAACTACATTTAAGCGGTAATGTACTTTAGCTAAATGTGGTTCCCAGATAGAAACTATGCGTTCGACAGTATGAGGAAAAAGATAATCGTCAGAGTCTAAGAAGATAATAATTTCGCCTTGACTTATAGCAAATCCACTATTAAAAGCGGCTGCTTGTTTGCCATTTTCTTGCAGAATAGGAATGATACGCTCGCCGTAACTAGCAATAATATTGCGAGAATTATCTGTAGATCCGTCATCGACAACAATGACTTCAGTATGAGGATAAGTTTGGCTTAAGGCACTATCAATTGCTTCTGCTAAAAAGCGATCGTAGTTATAGTTATTGATGATGATGCTAACTGATAGTTTATTTTTCATAAAAATAGCTCTTAAAAGTAAACATATTAGTCCCTGGCATCTCCAGTTCTAATTTAGGTTGTCTACCAGTAATTTTTTCACGGTTCGCCCAGCCACCTTCCAGTTAAGTCGCGTCTGATATTCATTAAAAGCAGAAAGTGCCAGATCTTTGTATTCGTTATAGTTATTAAATAAATGAATTACATATTTACAGTACTCCGAAATATCGGCTTCTTTGTCAAATGTTGCACCATTTAAACCTATTTTGATAATTGTCGGAATTCCCCCAACTTTAGTGGAAAGACAAGGTACGCCTAGTGAATTCGCTTCGCATAAAACAATGGGCGAACAATCTGCAAGTGAGGGCAAAATTAGAAAGTGAGATTCGCCAATAAGTTGATGGATTTTCTCTTGACCTTCGCGACTAGATTTACTAATAAAACCCAATGGTTTAACAAAACTAGGTAGAGAACCTTCTACAATAGGATGAGAGCCAATAACTGTTAGCTCTGTACTCAAACCTAAGTTATTTAACTCCTGAGCAACCTTAAGGGCAATATCTCCCCCCTTACGGAACCAATCAACTCCAATAAATAGCAATTTACATGGACTTAAGGGTCTGACTTCAATTAAATCTTTAACTTCGTAAAGAGTTTTACTACTTTCAATGTTTGCTCCAAAAGGTACAACTTTTACTTTTGCTGGATCGGCTTGATAATATTCAATAGCGGTTTGAGCTGCCCATTCAGATGAATAAATTGCTAGCTTAGATTTCTGGAGAGCAGTTTTTTCCATTAAATGTCCGTTGCTAATTGACTCCTGACATAGATTGCTATATTGGGGATAAAAATCTATTAAGTTAGCAAAAGTTGCATCTGCCCAGAAAACAATTGGCTGTTGGCATTCAAGATATGCGATCGGATCTACCGTGGCACTAAATATAATATTTGCATTACTTTGAGCTAGTTTTTTAGAAACCCGATCGGCGTAATTTTTAAGAAGTGTTGGTTCTGTAGTTTTGATATAAGTTTTGTGAAAAAGCTCGTGATAGTGCCGCTTCAGTTTTAGCCAAACTTTCAACGTCAGTGGATTTTTTAGAGAACCAATATACTCTATGTCGCTGGCGACCTGCTGCTTGAGTGACTGAGCTATGTAATAACCTGTTCCCGACCATTCATTACAGCCTTGCGTACCTAAAAAGCGAGCATTGTAGGTGGTTGTGTATGCTATCTTCATATTTTTTATAATGGTTATATTTTAAAATACAATATTTTTGTATTTTTGTGATTTTACACATGCAAAACTCAAGTAAAGATTACTGTCTACGACCTGAGATTGTTAAGCTACTTTTCCCGCGAACAGTTTTTTCTACAAAGTTAAATACTTGTGATTTTAGGAAGTAGTAACTCGGACGAAATGAGAGGAAAGAACGACGTGTATTAAAAAAGACTTGCTGTTGCCAAGGCGACATCGAACACCAATTTTTATAGGCTGGAATTGCACTATCGATCAAAAAAGTTTGCCATTTTGCAACCATTTGCTCCGATTGTGTTTCTTTAGCCCGTATCCACCCGTTTTCAACCATAGCGCGACGCATTTCCTTGTTATCTCGAAGGCGCTTGAGCGATGAAATTACCTCTGTCAAAGAAGTTGCTTCTAGATAATCAAGCTCGCTTTTGCGCTCGGCTCGGAAGGCAGATTCATATCCTAAGATTGCTGGTACGCCAGCGTGCCATGCATTATATAATTTTGATGCAGGCTTGCCTCTAAAATAATTTTTACGACCAAATTCTCTGACAGCCAAGACGACATCAATATCACTGTAGTCATGCCAGGAATCGTGAGCGAGTTTCTTCTGAAATCGCAAGCCTAAAGCGTCTAGTTGCTCGTGCCAAAACTGACCCCGAAATTCAGCGACTAAATTTGTTTCGTTTCCCATAAAAGCAACATTTTCAAAAGTATCTCCTCGCCGAGGATCGCGAGGAATCAGAGAAGATTGCGCCCAGTGAGGAATAAAGTAACTTTCCCAAAGTGTCAAAAATCGCTTAGGTATTGCTTGGTACGGATTTTGCACGACATGCAGTTGTGCGTAAGGATGTCGATCCACATCTGCTCTTAAGCAAACAATGAGTACCTTGGGACTAGGCTGTAGAGAATCATCGAGAAAATCACGATGAGACAAAACAATTCCTTCATCAGGCATTGTTCCTATCAATTGACAAGAAAAGCCATAGTCTTTGAGATAAAGATAGGTTTGCAGCGTCCAAAAACAGCCACCACTTTGCATAGGAGAAATTGAATGTTGAGCACACTGCCACTGCCAGTAGGAATCGGCGTTTTGCGGTAAATCGCCAGGGGGTAATTTGCTGGGAGGAATATAAAAATAAATTGGGGGTAAGTTTTTCAGCATATAATTTGTAAAACTAAAAATTTAATTAACGTTTTCGTAAAGAACGCCAATGCGAGTAGTTACGGCGCAATAAGTAATAGCGCGATCGCAATTTTTCTGTGAGTAAAACATTCAGCGGATTATTACGAAATCCGTACTTTTTGACCAAGTTGAACCACAACTGTAGCCGTTGTTTGAATGGCATCAGCGGCATGTGCCAATGCATAACTGTTTTCAGATCGGTTTGATTGACGCTTGGTAAGAAGATATCCGGTTCACCTAAAGACATCTCATCCACTAAATCTAAGGTCGCAGTTTTTTTTGGTAGAGCTACAACATAAGAATAAAGATCGTTTAAAGCATTCTGCCAATGATTACCCCAATGAGTTGCGGCTATTTTATTTCTGGTGGCTTCCCCAAGCGATAAACGAAACTCTTCATCTTCAACTAAGCGGGACAAAACTGCTGTATATTCTTCTAGATCGCGCACTCGAATTAAATTGCCAGTCAAACCAGGCATATCAGAGCCAAGAACGCCGCATAGATCGGAAGAGTATGGATAGCGACTCACCGAGGGTACGCCGTAGCTGCCAGCTTCTAGTATGGATGTAATGGAAACGAAAGGAAATGAGTCAACATAGATGTCGGCAGCTTGATAAAATACAGCGGTATCTTTAGTTTCTCCCAAGACTTGAATTCTTCCCTGGGTTTGCTGGATCGCTGCCGACCAATCTTCGTCGCTATGACCTGGACCGATCGCAACCAAGATCGCTCGATCGTATCGCTTTAGTAATTCAACGTGAGCATCAGCAAAACTAACGCCATCAACCGTTTTATATTTAACTGCTCTGGCAATGGAGAGCAGCATGATACTGTTTTCGTCAATTCCAAGTTGTTGCTTGGCTTGCGATCGCGACAGTTTTCTACAAGCTGGTTCTAAAATCGTCGCAAGCAGCAGGTTACGCTTTGCCTCAATCCCTCGGCGCTGCTGAGATAAATGCATTCCCGACTCGCGGAGATTCGCGATCGCGTCACTAACAGCAGCTCCTACCCAAAACCAATGGTCGCCGTGATTTGTATAGACAATTGCGGGAGATTGTGCTTTACTAGCAAATGCAATTGTTGGTACAACATCGTACTCCCAAGTATGTAGTATCACAATATCTGCTGTTGCGGCACATTCGCGCAGTCTTTTGGCGCGAGAGATAATTCCGCCACTTCGGTCGTTTAATACGTAAATCTTGCCCTGGCTATTGACTACAGCATCTTTCAGGTTTTGAGGAATTTCGTTCAGTGCTTGCCTTGTCAAAGCAACTGAGTGCGATCGCTCGGTATCCTGTTGAATCCAGCGCCGCAATAGTCTAGGTATACCGCCGATATCAGAAAGATGGGTTGATACGTGAAGTACGTGCTTCACCGTTTTGGGCAATGCAGTCTCCTTTTGAGGAGCGAAAGCGATTGGGATTGCCTTGCGTCCAATGGTCAGGAGGAGCTGCTCTAGTTCGGAGCTGACGAAAAAACCACAATGGTTCAACTGAGCGTAGTTAGCTGCAAGCTGCCCGTACACCGCTGCTGCTTCGTAGTTGCCTTGCTGCGCTAAGTCTTTTGCTTGCGAGATCAGGCTACGAAACGCCGCAAAGTTTTGTGGGATGAGCTGGCGACCTTCTGCTTGCCAAAGGCTGAGTGTTTTGTTAGCTAGTGTTTCCATATACTTTCTCTCGATCTGCTCCTGCTAGATTGCACTCAGCACAACACTTAAAGACAAACAGTTTTCAAAACCGCGATCGCCCGATCTTGTTCCGGCTCGGTCATTTGGTGGAAAAGTGGTAAGATGATGGCGCGATCGGTAGCTCGTTCGCTTTCGATGAGGCGATCGCTTCCACAAGACCAAGCCTCAATTTGATATGCTGCTTCGCGGTGAGCGCACATAATCCCGCGTCGCGTCGAAATTCCCGCATCCAACATCGCCTGCATGACTTGCACCTGGTCGCACTGCTCCGGTAAGCGGACGCAATAGCTCTGCCAGTTACTTTTTGCCCAAACTGGCTCGGTAGGCAATTTTAATCCAGGCACATCTGAGAGCTGTTCATGGTATCGCTGTGCTAGGTGGCGGCGACGCGCGACAATTTCTGGTAAGCGTTTGAGCTGTTCCCGTCCCACTGCCGCTTGAATGTCGGTCATCCGGTAGTTGTAGCCCAACATCGGGTAAGACTCGAAAATCACTTGTTTTGCACCGTGGCGGACAGTATCGGGGACGCTCATGCCGTGTTGTCGCCACAGACGAAATTGTTTGTCCCATTCAGGATTGCGGGTGGTTAGCATTCCACCATCACCAGTCGTAATTACCTTACGGGGATGAAAGGAAAAACAGGCAATATCGCCGTGCGGCTTGCCGATTTTTTCCCACTCACCATCCCAGAGAATTTCACTGCCAATGGCGCAGGCTGCATCTTCAATAACTGGCAAATTGTAGCGATGGGCAACGTCCAAAATTGCTTTGAGGTCGCAGGGCATTCCCATTTGGTGGACGACTAGAATCGCGCGGGTGCAATCGCTCACCACCGCTTCAATTAAAGTGGGATTGATATTGTAAGTGTGCGGCTCGATATCGACAAATACCGGAATTGCGCCGCAGTATCGGATACTATTGGCAGTCGCAATATAAGAATGACTGACGGTAATTACCTCATCGCCGGGTTTTACGCCCACGGCTAACAAAGCTAGATGTAATGCCGTGGTACAGTTAGAAACCGCACAAGCAGACTTTGCCCCTACATAAGCGGCAAACTCTTGCTCGAAAGCGGCGACTTCGGGTCCTTGCGTCACCCAACCGGACATAATCGCCCGCTTAGCGGCATCTGCCTCAGCTTCGCCCATCCAAGGTTTGGCAATTGGAATATTCTGCATCTGCTCAGACATTGCTTGTTTCCTTTGCCAGCTTTTGTTCGCGCCACCATTTGACAAGCTGACATAACCCCTCTTCTAGAGAGACTTGTGCCTCAAAACCCAGCAACTCTCTTGCTTTGCTGACATCTGCTAGTCGGCG
>NZ_JACJQX010000080.1:0-13326 GCF_014696895.1 Chroococcidiopsis sp. [FACHB-1243]
GAGTTTCGTCTGGTGCGATGGCTGATGACTCATTTCGATGTATTTGCCGCTCATAGAGCTAAATCTGGCTTCATTTGGGCATAGAAAACTTTAAAGTCCCAATAACTGTTCTGAGTAGGCGTAGCTTGAGGAATGGTTAGGGCGCTACCTACTAAAATGATGCCCATGACTATCCAGCGAAACAACGTTGGGCGATCGCCAAAAAACTGCCAAGCTAGTAGTGCCGTGAATATGGGATAGGTGAAAAATAGCGTCATGGCGATGCCAGTCGGAATTAGTCCAATGGCAACGTAGAGCGAAGCAACATAGACAAACATCAATACTCCACAGCCACATGCCTGCACCAAAACATCGCGGCGATCGCGGTTGAATAAACTTAGTAATTCATTCCATGCAGACAGGTACAACTTGGGTGCGAGAAATGCCATGAGTGGAACCACTAACAGCATTCGCATAACCATTAGCAGGAAAGAGTTAGGCAAATCAGGTGCGACGTATCCACCCAAAATAAATAAACCGAGAACGAGATGCTCTGCAAATAGAACTCGAACGGTGATGTTATGGAACGATAAGACAAAAGAAGATAGAAGAACTGTCAGAATGCCTAGCACAGTCAAAAAGTCGAGCGACTTCCCGATCTTAGCTGCTGAATCTACAAGACTAGCAGGTTTGGCGATCGCTGTAGATTAGTTGTAGTTGCCGTGTCTTCTCCTAGCTGAGCGCCAATTGCTCCACCGACAATCGAGCCAAAAACTGCCCCCGTTGAACCTAAAACTACCTTCCCCGCAACTGCGCCAAAAATTTGCCCTGTAGTTTCGCCAATTTTTTCACCTGCTCTCTTTTGTAGGGTTTGGGCAATTTGCTCTGCTGTGAGTCCAGTTGCTTGAGTATTAGCTAATGAAACGAACTGGTCAACATGATGAACGGTTTCAGCACCAAATTGAGCACCAATGATACTACCAACAAAAACGCCAATCTGACCTCCCAAAATAGCGCCTGCGGGTCCCATGACGATCGCTCCCGCTGTAGCACCGATAGCGCCGCCAAACATATCTCCTACCGCTCCACCAACCAACGTTGCACCAAATGTCCTCAACTGTGACTGAGCCGCGTCAGGCTGGCGAGCGGAATTCATGCTATCTAATGTCTTCGCACCTAAATCTATTTGTAAATTGCTTACCTGTGCGATCGCTGCTAGCAATTCCAAGGGCGGGGTAGGAGTGCTTGCAAACTGAGTTACTGCATAAGTAATAGTCAGACAACCCACTGTAGGATTGACTCTAACGCTTTCGACAACTGCCAAAGATTGAATTTGTTGCTCTAATTGAGCATAAGCTGCATCTTCGATTGGTTGGAGCAAGCGCAACCGCAACCGTCCCGCCACTGCATGAGCGATCGCACTCCTAACTTTAACTACAGTACTTTTCTCAGCAGCATCTAACTCAACAGCAAGGGACATACATCATGTCTTCCCTAAGATAGATTTTATCTATTGTATATTTGGTCGCGAAGAAGTGAGTAGTGGTAATTGGTAATTGGTAATTGGGTGGTGCGTAGTGAGTGGTGCGTGTCTGAATTGCGAATTGCTCCCTCAGCTCCGCGACTCTCTCTGCTCCCTGCTCCCTGCTCCCTAATAACTGATACACTGAGAGTATAAATTAAATCGCGTTCTCATCCTCGCCCAGTTTTGAGGTGAGTGGCAATGAAAGCTAAGATTCTTGCACTGACTGCATTACTGACAATTTGCACCGCAGCACCCGCAAAAGCCGAAACTGGCGTAGATTTTGGTGTCACGATTGGCGATCGCGCGGGAATTATTGTCCTTCCCTCCCGATGGCGCGACCGTGACTATCATCGACAATACAGACGCGATTGGCATCGCCGCCCGCGCTATCGACTTTATCGTCCCGATCGGTATGGGTACGATCGCTTCTACGATCCTTATAGATATGGTAAAAGATATCACCGCCGCTACAGGCACGGACGATACTACTATCCACGCCGTAATTCCGTGCAAATTAGAATTGGTTTTTAATCAATAATACTCAAAGGGTGCGTTGATAACGCACCCTGTATCTTCCCTAACGACTTCCCGTTGGCTGAGGAGTCGTCGGCTGATCTGCTTGTAGCGGTTCTGGGGTAGAAGTTTGTACCGATTCCTCGGAGAACTTCGTCCACTCGGTATGGAAGAAGCCTTCTTTGTCAGTACGTTCGTAAGTGTGAGCGCCGAAGTAGTCGCGTTGAGCTTGCGTCAGGTTTTGGGGCAAGCGATCGCGCCTGTAGCTGTCAAAATAATCTAACGACGCACTAAATGCAGGTACGGGAATGCCGAGTTTCGCCGCCGCTGCTAAAACTTCCCGCCATGCATCTTGGCGATCGAGAATTGTTTGTCTAAACTCTGGAGCCAATAGCAAGTTGGGTAAGTTCGGATTTTCAATGAAAGCACTCTGAATTTTACCTAAAAATCCAGCGCGAATAATACAGCCGCCTTTCCAAATTCGCGCCATTTCGCTCAAATTCAGGTCGTAAGAATACTCTTTGGAAGCTGTTGCCAACAGTGCCATTCCTTGAGCGTAAGAGCAGATTTTAGAACAATACAATGCATCCCGCACCATATTGACGAATGCCTTCGCATCACCCTGATACGTTCCTGTAGGACCAGGCAGCATTTGGGATGCAGCTACCCGCTCTTGCTTGTACGAGGACATAATCCGCGCATTTACCGCCGCTGTAATTGTAGGAATACATACTCCAAATTCCAAAGCACTTTGCACCGTCCAGCGCCCCGTGCCTTTTTGTCCGGCAGAATCGAGAATCATATCGACCAAGTGATTTTTGGTGTCGGGGTCGATATAGCGAAAAATATCTGCGGTAATCTCAATTAGGTAGGAATTGAGTTCGTCAGTAGTATTCCACTCGGCAAAAATTTCGTGCAGTTGCCGATTATCCAAGCCCAAACCATCCTTGAGAAGGCTGTAGGCTTCGGCAATCAATTGCATATCGCCGTACTCAATGCCATTGTGAACCATTTTGACGTAATGACCCGCGCCCCCAGGACCGATATAAGTCACGCAGGGACCATCTTCTACTTGAGCGGCAATTTTATTAAAAATCGGTGACAAATATTCGTAGGAACTTTTCGTTCCCCCAGGCATTAAGCTAGGACCATTCAATGCCCCTTCTTCGCCTCCACTTACGCCCATACCGATAAAGCGGAAGCCTTCTGGTTCTAATTCGCGGGTGCGTCGCGCCGTATCGTCATACAGCGAGTTGCCCCCATCAATGATAATGTCGCCTTCATCCAACAAGGGTTTGAGCTGCTGAATTACTGCATCCACTGGCGCACCAGCTTTAACCATGATCAAAATCTTGCGGGGGCGTTCTAGCGCATTGACAAATTCTTCTAAAGAGTAGGTAGCGACGGCATTTTTGCCCTGCGCCCGCTCTGTCATGAATGCATTGGTTTTTTCGGGAGTGCGATTGTAAACTGCGATGGGAAAACCATTACGCTCGACATTTAGGGCAAGGTTTTCACCCATAACCGCTAGTCCAATCACACCAAAGCTTTGCTGTGCCATAAGATTCTACGCTAAGCTCTGCACTTTCCAAGGAGAGTTCCCTTTCAGTCTAGCTCGTCATGTTTTTTTGGACTCTTACGAATTCCTTAAACATCAGTTGTCATTGGTCATTGGTCATTGGTCATTGGTGAGGAGTCAGGAGTTATTTTGAATTTTGACTTTTGAATTTTGACTTCCCCCGACTTCCTATTCCCCATTGTCTGTCGGTGTTTCTTGACTCGGAAATAGCGTTGGTTGGCGAGGAATGCGATTTTGACGCAAGCGATCCATGAGTCGATTGTAGCGTTGTGGGTCGGCAGCGGGGGTCTGACGCTGCAAACGCGATCGCCAGCGACTGTGGCGTAGTTCTTGGCTTTGTCGATCCCGTCTGCGTCTTCTGCGGGTAGGTCGGTAATTTTCTGAGTTTTCTCCTTGGCGTAGAGAACCACCTTCGCTATTTTGGTCGGTGATTTTGCCAATCGATATTTTTCTGGGTTTAACTGGTTGTCGTTTAATCGTAGGTTTGCGGTTGTCTAAGTTAGGTAAAGAGGCAAATTTCTCTACTTCCATGCCTTCGACAGCTTGCACCATAAACCGATTCCAGGCATAGGCTGCTGTACTGCTACTACCTGCCGTGGGTTGATTGTTATCGTTTCCTAACCAAACTCCAGTGACGAGTTGGGGAATGTAGCCGACGAACCATAGATCGCGGGCTTCATCTGATGTACCAGTTTTACCTGCGACAGAACGATTTGCCAAAGCTGCCGCGCCACCTGTTCCGGCAGTAACGACATTTCTTAACATCCAAGTTGAGATCGCCGCACTGTCTGGGTCTAAAACGCGCCGAGATGTAAACTTGGCATCGTAGATAACATTACCACTGCGATCGCGGATTCGCCGGATGCCATGAGCTGCTGTATGCATTCCCCCAGTTGCCAAAGAACCATAGGCGCTGCTCAATTCCAACAAATTGACTTCTGCCGAACCTAAAGCTAAAGAATAAGCAGGGATTAAAGGCGATTTAATTCCCATCGATTGGGCGAGTTTAATTGTAGGGTCGAAGCCTACATCCATTAACACCTTGACTGCGACTACGTTAATTGAAGCAGCAAGAGCATCCCGCATCGACATTTCGCCCCGAAATCTCTCGCTGAAGTTTTTCGGTTCGTAACCATCGACTTTGAAGGGAGAGTCAAGGTATTGTTTGTAAGGAGAAAGACCGCTAGCGATCGCAGCTGTATAGACAAATCCTTTAAATGTCGATCCTGGTTGTCTTTGGGCTTGGGTAGCGCGATTGAACTGATGTTTGCCGAAATCCGTCCCTCCTACCATTGCCCTGACTTCGCCGTTACGGGGATCGATCGCCACTAGTGCTGCTTGCCCGAATCTTTGCCATTTCCCATTCTCGGTTACAGTTTTTAACACAACTGCTTCCGCTGCTTGCTGCCATTTAGGATTGAGGCTAGTTTCTACAGTCAGTCCGCCTGCTTTAAGGACATCCGCAGGAACGTATTTGGGTAGTTCTCGTTGAATGTAGGTAGTAAAGTAGGAAGCTTTAGCTTGAAGCCGTTTGGGAGAACTGGTTTTTATTGTTAGAGGAGCATTTTTCGCCGCTGTCGTCTCAGATGCAGTAATGACTCCATCCTCTTGCATTCGCTGCAATACCAAGTTGCGCCGCCCAATTGCTGCCGATTTATTCACTGTAGGAGAATAAAAATTTGGTGCTGGCGCTAATCCGGCAATTGTTGCCATCTCAGATAGTGTCAGCTGGTTAACTGACTTGCTGAAATAAACCCAAGCCGCATCTGCTACGCCATAAGCCCCTTGTCCCAAATAAACTGAGTTGAGATAACGCTCTAAAATTTGGTCTTTACTTAAATTCTCCTCAATCTTCATGGCGACGCGGATCTCTTTCAGTTTGCGCCACAAACTCCGCTCTTGATTTAAAAAGAGAATTCGTGCTAATTGTTGGGTAATGGTACTACCACCCTCCACCAAATTAGCCGAACGCAAATTTGCCCAGACTGCCCTGAAAATTCCCTGGCGATCGAAACCGCGATGTTGATAAAAGCGCCTGTCTTCCGAAGCAATAAAAGCTTGAACTAGAGGTTTGGGAATTTGCTCTATTTTCAACGGTTCTCTAGTTGCAGGTCCTTGCTGCTGTAAAATTGTGCCATCTCCAGCCGCGATCGTTAGCGTTTGACTCCGCACGGTAGCCAATAGTTCATTGGCTGGTGGTAGACTACTCTCTATAGATAACCAAACACTACTCAATGCCGCTAGCCCACCGCCAAAACCCACAAGCAACCAAAACCAGAACCGAAAATAGAGGGGTTTGTAGCGAGATTTAATAGATGATTTCTGGGAACTACTTGAAGATCGCCCATGGTGGCGATCGGAAAATTTTCTAGATGGACTTTGCCCTGTTGAATCTGGTTCCATCAGCTTTGGTTGCTCACTCCTCAAAATAGCAGATAAATCCCATCACACCAACGCGATCGCTCGTAACAACTACGAGTCCCATTTCCAAGCTATAACCGTCTTGCATATTTTAATCCCTGTTTAAGATTTGAGTCTTAAGTGACACACTATTAAACAGTTATCAGTTGTCAGTTATCAGCTATCAGTGACCAACTACCAACTACCAATTCCCAATTCCCAATTCCCAATTACTAATTGCGCGATCGCCCTGGGAAGTAATCTTGGTGATTCTTTGGCTATTGTGGAGGCTGCTTTAGCAACTTTAGCCGAGATGCCTGAGATTGCGATCGCGGCAAAGTCTAGCTGGTATCGCACGAAAGCAGTGGGACCACCTCAGCCAGACTATATTAATGGTTGTGCAGTACTTCAGGTTCAACTGTCTCCCCAGGAATTGTTAGATATTCTACTGGCAACTGAAGCAAAATTTGGGCGCGTGCGCCAAGAACGTTGGGGCGCGAGGAAGCTTGACATTGACCTGCTGTTGTACGACGATCTTATTCTCGATACTCCTAACCTTACCCTACCTCATCCCCGCATGAGAGAACGCGCCTTTGTTCTCGTTCCGCTAGCAGAAATTGCCCCCAATTGGATCGATCCTGTATCCGGTAAAGCGATCGCCACGCTACTTCAAGCTGTAGACTGTACTGGAGTCAGTTATCAGTGAACAGTTATCAGTGAAAAATGGTAATTGGTAGTTGGTAGTTGGTTGACAGTTGACGGTTGTTAAGTGGTGCGTATTTTAAATGCAACTTGTGACTTGCGACTTGTGCTTGTCCCAATGCGTGAATTTTGAATTTTGAATTTTGTTCCCTACTCCCTCACATGATGCAAGAACCGCCACAATTGCTCAAACATCGCCTGTTTTACCAAGGGCGTAAATTTAGTTTTGAAGTCAATCGCTATCGTTTACCTAACCAAGTTGAAGGCGATTGGGAATGCGTCCGCCACCCTGGAGGCGCTTTAGCTGTTCCTATTACTCCAGAAGGTAAATTAATTCTATTACGGCAATATCGCTTTGCCACACAAGGCAGAATTTTAGAATTCCCTGCTGGGACTGTAGAGCCAGATGAAACACCTTTTGAAACAATTCAAAGAGAAATTGAGGAAGAGACAGGCTATCGCGCTCAAAAATGGCAAAAACTGGGACAATTCTTTCTTGCCCCTGGTTATTCTGATGAAATTATTTATAGTTTTTTGGCGCAAGATTTAGTTCCTTTGGATGCGCCTCCTAGTCAGGATGCGGATGAAGATATAGAAACAGTCTTCATGACACCCCAGGAATTTGAACAAGCCATTCTCGTCGGACAACCAGTAGACGCTAAATCTATTGCTAGTTTTGTCCTAGCTAAACCGTTTTTATTTCCTTCCCATTAAATAACTTTATGTTGGGGAGTCGGGAGTCGGGAGTGGGGTTTAGTGAGTAGCTAGTGACTAGTGACTAGTGGAATCAGATTCAATTCTTGTCACTAGTTACTGATGACTGATAACTGTTAACTGTCAAACTTGTGCCGATCGCGGTTTTGCAGCAACCCAGTGAGAGTAAGAAGTAACTTGAGTAATTAATACCCCTTCCGGTAATTCACCAATTTTTTTATATTCAATTGTAGTTGTAAAGTCGCGGATGAACTGAGCGACTTGACAGACGTAACCAACGATCCATTCTTGTATCCAATTGAGTTGTTCGACATTGGCTACATCCTTTCCTTGTCCGGTAAAGGTGATTTTGCCAAACCGATCGAATTCAAATAAATTTAGCCATTCAAAATCAGGACGAGTTGATTTCCATGTGTTGATAGTCAACGTGCGCCCTATGTAATTGATACTATATTCATTCAGTTGAACCAGGGCTTGAACTATATCTTCAATCTTGACAGCTACTCGCTTAAAACCTAATATCCATAAGATCTGGCGTTTAATCTCGCCTAATCCTTGATAATTATGGGGACTTTCTACAGAAATTCTTTGATGATTGGCTACTAACACTTCCAATTTTTCAACTTTAGTAGAAATTTCAGTAGTATCGGCATAAAGAGTTTGTAAAAGTTGTTCGATAGTTTCTTCTAAATAAATCCCTCTTAAAAGCTTTTCTAAAGTTTCTTGTGTGTTGAAGCAAAAACCAGCTTTTTGACTCAATATTGTTTTCAATTCTTCTTCGTTTTGTAGCAAAAGTTTACGAATATAATAACAAGTTGAAAATCCAGGTTTAACTAAGTAGCTCATGATATTAATCGATAGTAAAGGTAACGCGATATTGTCAAAAAAAAGTAAATTCTTAAACAAAAAAGGTGGCGATCGCAATTGATTAGTTTATTAGTTTACTAGGCTTGCGTACTATTTAGGTAAGAGAATGAAGGAATATTAGAAGGTAAATTTAGAGGGAGAATATTACCGTAGGTTACTTTTTCTACTTCTATTGCTAATTGAACTGACTTCATCATCTCAGCCGCTGATGGAAACCGCTTGTTAGGGAATTTTTGCATGGCAGTGGAGATTGTAGAACGTAGTAAGAGCGGAACAGCGCTAGGAATTTCCACAGCTTGATTCATGTGGGCTGTCATCAATTCTCCTGGCATTCCTGAAAAAGGACGAAATCCCAAAACCAACTCGTACAGCATGACTCCAACTGCATAGAGATCTGACGCTGGAGAAGATTTACCATAAAATCTTTCTGGAGCCATATATGCAGGAGAACCAGTACAGATAATTTTATCTGTAGAACTTTCTTGACAAACTCTTGCTAAACCAAAATCAGAAATCCGAGCTAAGTAGCTAGTAGAACCTATACTAATTAAAATATTTTCTGGCTTAATATCGCAGTGAACGACACCACGAGTGTGTGCGTGTTCTAGTCCAGCAAGAATATCTGTAATAAATTTTAAACCGTGAATGAGATTAAAGTCATCGCTTTGCATGAAATTTCGTAAAGTTCCGGCTTCGCAATAGTCCATAACCAGAAATCTCGCATTTTTTATATGCTCTATACCTTGGAAAGAAATGATATTTGGATGCTGCAAGCTAGACAAGAAATGTAATTCTCGTAGAAACTTTTTCGTGGGAAACTTTTGTTGATCTAGTTCTTTAAGTGCTACAGTTCTACCATTTTTTTTATCAATAGCACAGTAGACTCGTCCGAATTGCCCTTGTCCAACTAGCTTTAAAATATGATATTTGGAGGAAGTTGGTAAAGTTTCACTCATAGTTTTTAGGATAAAAAGTATCTTAACTTTTGTGTCGATTGCAACGATTAGAGCGATATAATGCTTTGCATCAAATCTGTTATGATTGCCCTACTATCTGCTAGTTTTAATTTTAGATGTTAGTCTTTTAGCGGAGTTTTTATAAATGCTTGAACTACCAAAACAGGCTCGATACACTGCCTAATAGCTCAAAAATTGAAAATAACTGAGAATTGGGGTTACATTACCCCAATTCATTTTGGTCAACTTTGCCTTAGTCAGGAGTTACGCACAAGAAAATCTGAGATCTCGATCCCCCCTGGTTCCCTCCTTAAAAAGGGGGGACTTTAAGCCCCGTTTTTAAGGGGGTTTGGGGAATCGACTGCGTAAGTCTTGCTTAGTTTTGGACTAGACAAAAATGATTTTACATAGCTCAGCTAGATTTTGTCACGGCGCGATCGCCTCCCAATTGACCTAAATTAAGAGAACAAAGACTCTAAAGCAATATCTTCAAACGATCCTGCCATTGAGCTTTCGTAAGCTACCTCTGTGAGCGCTTCAGCTTCACTAGGCGAATCTAAATCGTGAAACTTCTTACCGAGGTCGCGAGCAATTTGATATTTATCAATCTCACCGCTCTCAAAGAACAGTCTGGCGGCTTCGCGTAAATCCCGTACTGCCGCTTTTTTATCACCAAGATCGGCATGAGCAAGACCGCGACTTTGAAAAGCTTCTGCGTATTGAGGATTAACTCGAATTGCTTCTGTAAAGTCGCCAACTGCTGCTTCGCGATCGCCCAAGCGTTGATAACTCAAACCGCGATTGAAGAAAGCATTGGCAGAAATCGGATTGATCCGCAAACTTTGAGTGCAAGTTTCGATATCGCGCAAAGCATCTACAGTTCTGGCAATCTTCGCTTGTTCGTTCATTAAACGGCTATTTTGCTCCTGTACCAGCATATTAGTTTGTTGCTGGAGCTGCTCTAGCTGCTGGTTGAGTGTTTCTAGTTGCGTTTGTAACTGGTTTTGAATGTTTGTATCTTGCTGTTGGAGTTGAGCAATACTGCGATCGCTATTTTCTTGTGCTTGTTGCAAGTTATTATTTGTGAGTTGAAGATGTTCGTCTAACAACTTAATTCCAGCTTGAGCTTCACCATGCTTTTTCTCTGTTTGTTGCTCGAATGTTCCCAACTCTTCACTCAGTCTTTCTAAATTAGATTGAGTTTTGACTTGCTCTTGTAATACTTGAGCAATCGTGACTAGATTGTGTTGTTTTAAATAATCTAACAGTATCCGTCGATTAGTTAAGTTGAGTGCGACAGTTACAGAGAGCGGAATTGCGGCAACTGCTGCCTGGTTGAGCATGAAAGAAGCGATCGCGCCGCCAATCGAACCAACTACCGATGCGATTTCTACCTTTTCTAACCAAGGATATTTATTTGCTGGTGCTGTGAAATTATCTTGCATAGTAACTTACTGTGAATTTTCAATTAAGGAAATGGTAATAGGTAATGGGTAATAGGTTATCGCGATCGACAAATAACTAACAACCAACAACTACCCATTACTAACTACTAGTTATGTTTTACCCAAAATTACTTGATTGAGTCCTAAAACTGGAGATGCAAGCGCTGCTTCTTCAGCAGATAGAAACTGTTTCATCAATTCATTTAGTAATGGATAAGTGATATTAGCAATATGTCCGTATTTATAAGCACGAACGATAGTTTGATACCAAAGCAAGCAACTTTCTCGCAAGCGATCGAGGTCGCTACTCAATACAGTTGTGGCTGTGTAACGTATCATATTTTTCAGATCGCGTTGGCAAGTTGAAACATTGAGTTTATTGTTACCTTGCCCAAACAGATTCTCGTTAGCAGCCCACTTTGCCTCCAACTGACTGAGAACTTCTGCCTCAGCAGCTTGAATTTTCTGATATGCACTTACACGAGAATCAAGAGACTCAATGTAATCTTTAAGAAACTGAAGTTCTTCTGAAGTAGCGTAGCGACCGTCCGCTTCTACGGTTAAGCGGGCTAACTGACTCAACATAAACTTTTCTACTCCTGGGCAATCAAAAATCTTGACTATTGGTGTTTAAGCATCGCTAGTGTGATTCAGATACTCGGTAACCTCACTACGAGTATCTTGAAGTTGAGTAATCATCGAACGGGTAACCAACTTACCTGCTTCCACGAGAATTCTACCGTCTAGAGGGTGAAGGATATTTTGTTCTGCCCGCGTGCCAATGAGAGACTCAATATCATCAATTGCACTGACATACGTACCAGAAGGTAATTCAACGACTACGCCTTCACCAATCACTAAAGCTTGACAAGCAAGGCGAGAATTATTGTTAGCAGAAGTAATGACCTCAATGGTACGCCGTTCGCGTCGGCTAGGTGAAGACAAGCCTTCCATGCCACTTTTAATGTAAACATGGCAGGTAGCACACATTCCTCGACCGCCACACTCATGTAACACATTCAGTTCATTTTTTAACAGAACAGATAGGATGTTGCCATTCGTTTGAATGGAAGTTTCTTCACCGATTGGTTCTAGTCTGACAGTCTTTGCCATGTTTTCCTGATTGGCTAATTGCTAATTGCTAATTGCTTTATTGATTAGAACTATTGCAGAGTCGGTGCATGATAATTTCATGCTCTTGCTGTTCTTCTAACCAAGCATCAGCCGGTTTGATTCGTTGTGCTAAACCCAGAATAAAGTGATTGTACTCAGTTCCTAGAGATTCGCAGGTTGTTTGCAGACAGTGGAGTTCTCGACCTGTCAGTTGGCTGAAGAAAGCACGGAGGATACCTGCTTCAAAGTGACACACTGGTCGTTTGCTTTGGGGTGCTTGCTTGGCGTAGGGAGAATTCTGAGTTTTCACCACCAAAAATCCTTGTTGGTAGTAGCTCAAATCTAATTCAAAAGTTCCCCAGCCATGAGCTTTCCAACACTGTCTGAGACACTGGGTAAACTCAACCATCTCCATTTCGTTGATCGGCTTGGAGTAGTACTCGCTAACTTGTTCGATAAACCGAGCGTAGAAATTTTTGCCCCACCAGCGTCCGCAATTAGCAAGCACTACACCAGAAGCTTGACCTGTTTCTTGGTTAAGCGCGGTATAAATCGATTGAATCAGCGTGTCTGGAATTGCTATGAGGCGATCGCCGTGGCGATTTTCCAGCAAACCTGATTCAAAATCACCCTGAATGTAGGCATCAAAGGCAAAATAATTTCCCGGTAAGCGTTCGTCTTTGATTAAATCGGCGACAGTAATCATGATTTTGTCTGTTGCTTCTGCTTGTTTGATAGTGAGTTATGCTGGCGAGTGATGCTTATGCTGGCACTGCGGCTGCACTACAAGTTCCCATGACAGCTTGCTCCACTTGAGCTAAGAACGGTTGCAGCAGAGCCATTTGTTCCTCAGTCAGAATTTCTGGCAGGCGAGTTATGAGGAACTGATAAAGGGTTGTATCAATGCCTTGTGTTTGGTGGACTTGAATGATGTCCGTCAGCCATTCCAGCAAACGATGTTGGAGAAACATGGGATTATTCAACAGCATTGCCATCGCACAGTAACGTAGCGTGCCCAGCCAATTTTTTAAGGCGCGTTCGATAGTTTCTTGTTTGTGTTGGGGAAAAGCTACGAGCAGTTGGTCGGCGATCGGCTGAAAAATGGCAATTTCGTTATCCCGCAGCACTTCATAAACTTGCAAGCGTTGGGCAAGAGATGAAACATGATGCTTCAAAGCAACTATTTCTTCTAGCCGAAGATAGCGTTCTTCAGCATCATCAAGTATGGCTCTGATTTCTGGGTACATAAATTTGCAGCTTTAGAATAGATCTGATAAGTCTGAGAAGGTCGGTTCGGGAGCTAAAGGTGGAGGTAGCTTAGTCGCAGACTTGGGCAGAGTACCAATTTCTGGATTCCCTTCCCAAGGAAGATATCCAAAACAATCTCTGACTCGTTGTTTCATTCGGGCATAGGGGTCTAGTTGTCCCCAGTTACTAACCAGAGCATAGAATGGTGAACAGTTTTAGGCAGCGGAGTAAGCAACATGTTTCTCACGAAAAAAGTTTTGTACAACGTGTGGTTGACGTTGTGTA
>NZ_JACJQX010000081.1:0-12409 GCF_014696895.1 Chroococcidiopsis sp. [FACHB-1243]
CCTGACCAGCCGACGAATACAAATCTATCGCGCTTGAGCCAGTCGTCGAGAACGTCAAACCATCCTCTTTGACTCGGTGCGCGTCCTACTGCAATTGTCATTTAAAATCCTCTGGGTTTACTAAAAATTGCAACGCTTTTTGAGGAATTAACTTTTTGTTGACTAGGAGATGGTTTAGATCCAACTCCGCAGGCAAGAAAATCGTTGTAGTAACTAACGCCTTTCTCACTAGAATGCCATGCCAGTGTTGCTGCGAAAAGCAGCAACTTGACAGCACGGCTGATTAATGTTTCTTAATCGATCGCAGTGACCGCACCTCAATCCCAATCCACAAAAGCGGATTGAGTGTTTAGTGTTAGATTATAGTCTAATCAAATATGAGAATTTTTACAATTTGACACAAGTTTTCGCAGTTCTCTCAGATTGTTCGCAGTTGAACCAGGCAACTTACTGTGTGAATAATAAGAGTGGAAAACCGCCTTCAGTAGTTTAACTGAGCAGGGTAGTGACATGACGGCATCAACAACCACCAATTCCGGCGATTCGGAAGCTAAAGCAAATAAAAATAGTACCTCCAGCTGCTTGAATCAAAAAGTTTTAGGATCGCGACGATTCAGCAATTACTGGTGGGCTACAGTCGTTTCCATCGGTGGGATAGGCTTTTTCTTGGCTGGACTTTCTAGTTACTTGCAAATTAATTTAATTCCTTTTGCCGAGCCGACCCAGCTCGTTTTCGTTCCCCAAGGGATAGCGATTGGATTTTATGGAGTAGCAGGTCTGCTGCTAGCGCTGTATCTGTGGGGCATGATTTTGCTGGACGTAGGCGGCGGCTACAATGAGTTTGACAAGGAGAAGGGCGAATTTCGCATTTTTCGGTGGGGATTTCCCGGGAAAAACCGCCGCATTGAAATTAAAGCCCCCATACAAGACATTCAAGCTGTGCGTTTAGAGATTAAAGAAGGCTTGAATCCCCGTCGAGAACTTTATCTACGAGTCAAAGGAAGACGAAATATTCCCTTGACGCGAGTAGGTCAACCCCTATCTATTACAAAGCTAGAGAACGATGGGGCAGAATTGGCTCGATTTTTAGCTGTGCCGCTAGAAGGACTGTAATTTCATCAAGTAATTTAATTAAAAATTCAGAATTTGCCTGGGGAAACCGGATGTACCCTGGTAAAGCGTTCGGAAGGACGATTTAGCCTTTTGAATTTTTTTACCTATAGCGATCGCAGAGGCAAATGCAGTTAAAAGTTCAGCAGTGGTTGGTTTTAGTTTTCATTATTGGTGGGTTATGTTTGGCAGGATGTACGCCTAACCAAGTGGCGAATTCTGCTTCCCCCGATAATACGGTAGCTGAAACCACACCTGTACCTGCAATTCAAACAAGTAGCGTTCAAATGAAGAATTTACCAACTCTAGAAGGAACGGCAACAGTTGTGATGACGGTAAAGGGGCAGCCAATTACTATCGAGGTAGATGGCAAGAATGCACCTCTTACTGCTGGCAATTTTGTCGATTTGGTACAACGGGGTGTCTATGATGGACTCGTATTCCATCGAGTGATCGGTCCCCAGAGCAGACCACCAGAACAACCTTTTGTGGTACAAGGAGGAGACCCGCAAAGCAAAAACCCCAATTTTTCACCTCAGCGTCTAGGAACTGGCGGTTTTATCGATCCAAATACAGGAACAGAACGTCAGATTCCTTTAGAAATTAAGCCCACAGGGGCAACAGATCCGCTCTACAGTCGGACGCTGAAAAGTGCGGGAGTTAGAAAACAACCAGTTTTACAGCATCTTAGAGGGGCTGTAGCTATGGCGCGATCGCAACAGCCAGATTCCGCCTCTTCTCAGTTCTATTTCGCCCTTGCCGATTTGAGTTTTCTCGATGGGGATTACGCCGTCTTTGGTAAAGTGACTAGCGGCATGGACGTAGTAGACAAAATTCAACAGGGCGATCGCATTGACTCTGCTAAAGTGACTGAAGGCAGTGACAAGCTGAAAAACGGTGGCAAATAATTAATCTCTGGGCACACGGCGTGTGCCCCTACTCTTAACTCTTACCCCAAAGTGTGGAAGTTGTTGTCACAGGTATTGGTCTCATTTCCAGCTTGGGAAAAAACTTAGAAACTAGCTGGGAAAACTTAATACTCGATCGCATCGGCATTAGCTTACAGCAGCCCTTCTCAGAACTAGCAGCTCGACCTTTAGCACTAATTGACGAGCAACCAACACATGCGATCGAGTTAACTCAATTAGCAGTAGCAGCTGCTCTAAAAGATTCAGGCTTAGAATCACCTTTACCAGACTGCGGGGTAGTCATCGGTTCTAGCCGCAGCCAACAAGCAGTTTGGGAAGAACTTCAAAAATCAGTTATCAGTTATCAATTATCAATTAATTCCGAATTCCGAATTCCGAATTCCGAATTCTTAGAAACTCTGCCAAATGCGATCGCCACAGTAGCAGCAAGGCAAATTGGGGCAACAGGTATAGTATCGTCCCCAATGGCAGCATGTGCGACGGGGATTTGGGCGATCGCTCAAGGGAGTTTATTAATCAAAACTGGGCAATGTCACCGGGCGATCGTTGGCGCAGTGGAAGCGCCGATTACCCCCTTAACTTTGGCTGGATTTGGGCAGATGGGCGCACTGGCGATCGCTGGCGCTTATCCATTCGATCGTCATAGAGAAGGATTCGTGTTGGGGGAAGGCGCATCTGTACTAGTACTGGAATCAGCACAAGCAGCCCAGCAGCGTTCGGCAAAAGTTTACGGTCGCGTTCTAGGTTTTGGCTTGACAAACGATGCTTTTCATGCAGCTCAGCCAGAGCCAACGGGGAAAAGCGCGATCGCGGCAATCAAACAATGTTTGGAGCGCGGCAATCTCACGCCGCAAGACATTGATTACATTCACGCACACGGTACGGCAACTCAGCTCAACGACAAGCGCGAAGCCCAAATAATTCAGTATTTATTTCCTCATGGAGTTCCTGTAAGTTCTACAAAAGGAGCCACGGGGCATACTTTGGGAGCTTCTGGAGCAATTGGTGCAGCATTCTGTCTGATGGCATTACATCATCAGATATTACCGCCATGTACGGGACTGCGATCGCCCCAATTCGATCTCGATCTAATCGTCACGTCGCGAAAAGCAGCACTCAGGCACGCACTCTGTTTGAGTTTTGGCTTTGGCGGACAGAATGCTGTTTTAGTCTTGGGCAAATAGGAACAAATAGGTTCGCCGCGAACGACATTTTTCTGTCACATTCATATATCACTCTAGAGATAAAAAACTATTACAGCCAAATTATGAAAGCAAAGATTGACGGTTGGATGAAAGGAGTAGGGAGTGCGATCGCCCTATTAGCCATCGCGAGTTGTTCTCTGACACAACAGCCTAACGCCTCTACGACTGCACAAACGACATCTCCCAATTTATCATCGAGCAATCTTAACGTATCTGACAGTGGGAATGTTGCTGTTGCTCAGGGCATTCAAAAAACAACTGTAGCAGAAGGCTTAGACCATCCGTGGAGCCTTGCATGGCTACCAGATGGAGCGATGTTAATCACCGAGCGATCGGGACAATTGCGAATTATGCGGAATGGGCAACTCGATCCAACACCGATTGCAGGAGTTCCCGAAGTCCTTACGGGCGGACAAGCTGGTTTGATGGAGATCTCAGTTCATCCGCGCTTTGCTGAAAATCGCTTAGTCTATCTAACATATTCCCACGGCACAGAGCAGGCAAACCGCGCCCGCCTCGCCCGCGCTACATTTGACGGGAAAAGCTTGAGCAATCTACAAGTTATTTTTGAGGTTTCCCCAACTAAGTCTGGTCTGCAACACTTCGGTTCGCGGATCGTCTGGCTGCCTGACAGTACTATGCTATTGGCGATCGGTGATGGTGGCAACCCACCGATTCAACTCAATGGCGAGTTAATCCGCCAACAGGCGCAAAACCGCCGCAGTCGTCTAGGTAAAATTGTGCGGCTCAACGATGACGGTTCGATCCCACAAGATAACCCCTTTGTGAATACTGATACTGAACCTGCGATCTGGAGCTACGGACATCGCAACATTCAAGGCTTGAGCTTCGATCCAGCGAATAACCGTGTATGGTCAACAGAACACGGTTCGCAGGGTGGTGATGAAGCCAATCTCGTGCAAGCAGGCGGAAATCATGGTTGGCCCATCGTCACGTATAGCCGCGAATATAGCGGAGAAGAAATTACTAAAGAGCGATCGCGCCCTAGGATGGTAGATCCCAAACTGGTATGGACACCGTCGATCGCACCTTCGGGTCTAGCATTCTACAGTGGGGGCAAATTCCCGCAATGGCAAGGCGATTTATTCGCGGGTGGACTCGTCTCTCAGGATGTGCGGCACATTGACTTAGATGCTCAGGGCAATGTAGTAAATCAACAGGCGATCGCGATCGGTCAGCGCGTGCGCGACGTGCGCCAAAGTCCCGATGGGCTGCTGTACGTCTTGACGGACGATAACAATGGGCAGTTGATTCGTCTCGAACCTACTGGAGGATAGGCAAGATAAAAATATAGCGTTTCCCATGTAGGTGTAATACATGCGTAGGGGCGCACAGTTTTGCGCCTCTACAGATCTATGTACCTCATTCAACTGAGAATAGCTATAGCAACCGAAACACAAAAATCAAAACTGTAGAATTATGAATTCAATCGATCTAGCATTTGCTCCAGCTCTAGAACAAGCACGGCTAATTCGACATAAGGAAGTTTCTCCACGGGAGTTAGTGCAGCTTTATTTAGAACGGATCGATCGATTCAATCCGCAGTTAGGTTGCTATTTTACGGTGATGGCAGAAATGGCGATCGTCCAGGCACAAACTCAGACAGAAATGCTAGCTGGCACTCAAGATCCGGCTGAGTTACCGTCTTTTTTTGGCGTACCGATCGCCATTAAAGATATGAATCCCGTAACTGATGTCCCTTGTAGTTATGGCAGTCCAGCACTGCGCGATCGCGTCGCGACTTACGATGATGCCGTAGTCGCGCGGATGAAACAAGCTGGATTTATTATCTTGGGTAAAACCGCCACTTCCGAATTGGGTTCTTTTCCCTATACAGAGCCGATGGGATTTCCTCCTGCCCGGAATCCTTGGAATCCAGAGTATACACCAGGGGGTTCTAGTGGGGGATCGGCGGCGGCTGTAGCCGCAGGATTGTGCGCGATCGCCCAAGGTTCTGATGCAGGTGGCTCGATTCGCGGTCCCGCCTTCTGTTGTGGTTTAGTAGGCATCAAACCATCACGGGGACGGGTATCCTATGCCCCATTGGGAGATCAATTAAGTGGTGTCGCCGCAAACGGTCCTATTGCCCGTACTGTCTCCGATGCTGCTGCCTTACTAGACGTGATGTCGGGATACGTGACGGGAGATCCGTATTGGTTGCCAGCACCAAATTCCTCATTCCTAGCTGCTACGATGCGATCGCCCGATCGCCTGCGAATCGCCTTTACCAACTCGCTACCCCAAATCGGGACGGCAGATCCAGTCTGTCAACAAGCAGTTTTGGGTACGGTGAGGTTATTGGAAGCAATGGGTCATCAAATAGAAGAAGGCTGTCCCGATTTCACGGGATTAATCGAGCCATTTACTGCTGTGTGGCAAGCAGGCGTAGCTTATGCTGGACTACCAAAAGAAATCTTGCAACCGATGAATCAGTGGTTGCTCGAACAATCGGGTTCTGCCGGAGATTATCTTCGTGCTGTCGCGCAGGTACAAGTCATTGCCAGACAGATTGTGGCATTTTTCGACTCAGTAGACGCGCTGATCTTACCTACATACATGCACCCAACAATTCGAGTCGGCGAGTGGGCAGCATTAAGTCCAGAAGAGACGCTACAAAAAATCATTAATTGGGTTGCTCCCTGTCCGCCTTTTAATGCTAGCGGACTACCCGCGATCGCTATTCCTACTGGTTTTGCACCTAACGGTTTACCCATCGGCATTCAAATTGTCGGTCGTCCTACAGCCGAAGCTACCATTATTGCGATCGCCGCTCAACTCGAAGTCAATAAATTCTGGAGTCAGCATCGACCAGCTATTGGTAATGAGTAAGTCAAAATTCAAAAGTCGTTGTAGGGGCGGGTTTAGCAACAAATTCACCGTCCCAGCGCCCCATCTGAGTTCAAAACCCGCCCGTACCGAAGTCGGGAGTCGGTGAAGAGGACTGAGGGAGCAAGATAAGTCGCAAGTCGCTATGCTCGCAGTCGCAACTCGCAATTCGCAATTCGCAATTCGGACATGCACCACTCACTACACCCCATACCCTTGCTTTACGCACCACTCAACTACCAACTACCAACTACCAACTACCAACTACCCATTACCCATTACCCATTACCCACAATGTAATATTTATAGTTCGATATGGGCATCTTATATTAGAGACGAATTAAAAGCATTTATGACTAGTAGTGAAGATACGCTGCGGGCTTTGCGTGCAGCCTTACTTGTTTCGCCCGATAATCTGCCACTCCGTCAACATTTGGCGGAGATTCTCATGGAATTAGGGCAATTTGAGGAGGCAGAACAAGAGTATCGTCTTGCTCTGTCATTGATGCCGGAAAACCATTTTCTCCGATTCAATTTGGCTTCTGCTTTTTATCACCAAGGCAAAAATTCACAAGCAATGGTGCTGGTCGAACAGTTGCTGAAAAGCGCTGAACCTCCAGCTATTGTGCATCTATTCTACGCTCGTTTGCTACTGCACGCTGGCGATGCTACCAATGCATCCGTGCATTTTCATACAGCTATTGCACTCGATCCAGAAATGAACGATCCTATCTTGGCGGATCGGCTTGGTAATACCGATGTAGCCACTGATAAAATTTCTGTTTCAGAGTACAAATCACCAAAATCTAAATCTTCAGAATACAAACTACCGGAGTATGAATTAGATGTTAGTACTGCGGTTGAAGCTCCCCTAGAGCAACCATCAATTACTTTTCAAGACGTTGGTGGTATGGATGCCATTAAGGAAGAAATTCGGCTGAAAATTGTTCATCCATTAGCACATCCAGAAATTTATCAAGCTTACGGTCAACGAATTGGGGGAGGAGTATTAATGTATGGTCCTCCTGGTTGCGGTAAAACTTATTTAGCCAGAGCTACAGCTGGAGAAATTAAAGCGAGATGTTTATCTATAGGCATCAATGATGTCTTGGATATGTGGCTGGGGAGTAGTGAAAAGAACTTACACGAATTGTTCGAGCAGGCACGACGATCTAAGCCTTGCGTGCTTTTTTTCGATGAAGTCGATGCTCTAGCAGCTAAACGCACTGATATGCGATATAGTAGCGGTCGCCAAATTGTCAATCAGTTTCTTGCCGAATTAGATGGTGTAGAAAGTCCTAATGATGGCATTCTGATTTTAGCTGCTACTAACGCTCCCTGGCATTTAGATTCAGCCTTTCGCAGACCAGGACGCTTCGATCGCATTATGTTTGTTCCACCACCCGATCGCCATGCAAGAACAAATATTTTGCGTATTCTCTGCCGTCATAAGCCAATTGAAGCTATTGACTACGATTATTTAAGTAAAAAAACTGTCAACTTTTCTGGAGCAGATTTAAAGGCAGTTGTAGATTTAGCTATAGACAGGAAGCTACAGCTAGCAATTAAGCAAGGTATACCTAAGCCTTTAACAACTAGAGATTTCCTAGCCGCAATTGAATTAATTCATCCTTCTGTTACAGAATGGTTTGCCACGGCTCGAAACTATGCTACTTATGCTAATGAAAATGGAATTTATGATGATATTTTAAACTATTTACAATAGACAAAAGATAAAAGCAAATTGTTTTGAATTTAACATTTTAAATATTAAATAAAGTACGGTTATATAAAATCCGTAGGGTGCGTTAATCAACGCACCCTACTAGAAAACGGCAACAATTTCTATGTTTGTAAATTTAGACAAAGCATTAATTCTAATCGAGCAATCGCGCTACAAGTTGGCAGTAACAGAAATTGAACGACAATTAGCCATCGATCCAAATAGCTCTTTTGCCCATGCTCTGTTAAGTATATGCTTAATAGAAATGCATCGAGATCGGGAGGCAACTCAAGCAGCAAAGCGAGCAGTATATTTAGCACCTGACTTATCTGATAGTCATTATAATTTAGCTAAGATTTTTCATATTCAAAAGCAACTCAATTCAGCTAAAAAAGCAGTTCAAGAAGCAATTTGTTTAGAATCAGAAATTGCTGATTATTTTGCCTTATTGTCAGTCATTCAATTAGCACAAGGCGATCGCGATCGCGCATTATCTAGTGCGGAGCAGGGGTTGAGCCTGGATGCCGAGCATGTGTTGTGTCTCAATCTTCGTGCTATGGCTTTACTACGCCTACGCCGCTATCAAGAAGCACAAACCACATTAGATGCAGCAATCTTTCAAGAACCCGAAAATACAGCCGCTTACGCGATTAAAGGTTGGTTATATTTATATTGTGGAAATAGAGATTTAGCTGAACAATGTTTTCGCGAATCGTTGCGGCTCGATCCCTTACAAGAACAAGCCCTCACGGGAATATTAGAAGCTTTGAAACTGAAATACTCGCTCTATAATTTTGTATTTAACTATAAGAGTTTTTTAAATCAAATTAATATTTACTTACGAATGCTATGTGTTAGTATTTTTTTGATTTTAAGTTTATTTAATTGGCTTTTCTTACTAGTACCATTTTCAATGTTACTGTTAGAAGCAACTCAAGCTTTGTTTAACCTACTCCTCAGATTTGATACTCAGTGGCGATCGCTCCACGTCCCCACGCATTAATTCCGCTGGCGCGTACGGTAGCATGAAAGAATCGGCAGCGCGATCGCATCGCGTTGATATCTGTTCCACATCGCGGGAGAATACCCATGCCACCGAGAATTACCGATCCAGTTGCATGGCAACAGGCAGAACTCTTAATGCAACCTGCGTTCATTCGCATCATCGACCACATTCGCAAGCACTTGGACGAATCAGCGTGGCAGGGGACTTACGAGAACGTATTAATCTGGTCTCCAGACACGACAGAAGAAATGAAAACTAGGGTAATCCTGCTATTGCAAGAGTTGGATGGTGCTTCTCCAGAACGCACGGCAGAAATAGAACAGGCGATCGCCAACCTTCCGACTCCCCAGCCAGGATATCAGTTATCTCTACAAAACCAAGACCAACAGTATAATTTCGATCTGTGGGAACTGTGCTATCAGGTTTGCTTTCAGCAATATAATACAGACTTGACATCCAGTAATGGTTCGGTAGAAATTGACACTAGCTTGATTGATGAAACTGGGGAAATTGACTGGCAGCGTTTAGATACTAAAGCAGGTGCAGCAGTCGAACAAGTCTTTAGTAGTTTACCGAAGATTTAGTGAGGAGTGAGGGGTGAGGAGCGAGTATTAAGTAGTGAGTAATGAGTAGTAAATTTTGACTTTTAACTTTTAACTTTTGACTTCCCCATTACCCATTACATAAAAATATGATGAGAGAAAAGTTACAGGCAGTTCAAGCGGCGGCGGGAGCGATTTTTGAGGAAATTGCCGGAAACAAGATTCCAGTGAGTTTTGGTAATGATGCAGCAGCCATGCAAGCGGTACGGGCAGGTGTAGCAATCTGCGATCGCTCCCACTGGGGTATCATTCGCGTTACCGATGACGATCGCATTCGCTTTTTACACAACCAAAGTACTAACGATTTTCAAATTCTTAAACCAGGAAAAGGCTGCGACACGGTTTTTGTCTCTTCCACTGCCCGCACGATCGACTTAGCAACAGCATACTTAACTGAAGACGCAGTACTGCTAATCGTTTCCCCTAACCGCCGTCAGTATTTAATAGATTGGCTCGATCGCTATATCTTTTTTGCCGATCGCGTCCAATTAGCAGATATAACTGGTGAAACTGCTATTTTTAGTCTCCTTGGCACTAAAAGCGATGAAGTTTTGGCAAAACTTGGCGTGAGTTCAATTATCGGTCAAGCATATGCCAACCATCAGCTCCTTCAACTCCAAGATGTAGAAATTCGGGTGGCAGTTGGGAGTGGATTAGCCACACCTGGATTTACCTTAATTGTGCCAGCAGACAAAGCGGCGATCGTTTGGAATCGCCTTGTAGAAACTGGTGCAGTCCCTCTAGGCGATCGCGTTTGGGAACAATTGCGGATCGAACAAGGTCGCCCCGTCCCCGATAAAGAACTGACTGAAGATTACAATCCCTTAGAAGCAGGCTTGTGGCAAACTATTTCTTTCAATAAAGGTTGCTATATCGGTCAAGAGACAATTGCGCGTCTGAATACTTACAAGGGAGTCAAGCAACACCTATGGGGAATTCGCCTCAGCGCTTCAGCCGCGCCAGGTAGTATTATTACTGTAGGTGAGGAGAAAGTAGGTATTCTCACCAGCTATACTGATACTGATAAGGGTAGCTTTGGACTGGGTTACATCCGCACCAAAGCTGGTGGTGTTGGTTTACAAGTTAAAGTCGGAGAAGTTACAGGTGAAGCGATCGATGTTCCTTTCTTAACCCGTAGTCCCGATTAATGTGCGACTCACACCATGTGCGATCGATCTATTGCCCCCTTAAAAAGAGGGTTGGGGAATCGAAAAACTGCGCTACCGATCCAAATATCCCGCTCTAACTCGTGCCACATTGACGCGGCGTGCTTCAACAGGGTAACCGTCTTATTGAGAATTATTTATTTATGCGTATTAACCTTTGTCGCATAATTAATAATTACATCTAGTGTTGAACTATCTTTGTCATAAATGCTATACCATCCCTGGTACTCGTGAGGAGGGTCGCCTATAAAGCTGTCTCCCACTTGCCAAATTGAACCATAAGGTTTCTTTGGTCTACCTTCTCCTGCCCAAGCCCAGAAATTTATTCCGTTAACAGGTGTTTTATCTTTAATCGAGCGATAAACTTTTTCAAATACCTCTTGATAATAAATATCCCTATATTTTGTAGTCGATGAAGGAGCAAAGCTTTCAGAATCTCTAGCAATCCCAAACTCTTCTAAAACCAATGGTTTATCGAGTTGCTTGGCTTTATTAATATGGACATTAAAATACTCTATCATTTTTTTTCTAGCAACATTATAAGTGCTGTCGGGCTTTGAAGGGTCATACCATCCCCAATTTTGTATCCAAATATGGATTGTGGCATAGTCTATATTTTTTCCATCATGATTTTTAATAAAATCATTTCCAGCGCTTTTAAAAGGAGTTTCACCCTCAGAGCCAGTAGTAACAAGGTGATTTTTATCTAGTACTTTAATATAACTAGCGGTCTCATCTATCCATTGGTTAAATGCTTCAATGCTATTAACTCCTCTAGGTTCATTCGCTAGCTCCCAAGCCATAATTGTAGGATCGTCTTTATATGCAGTATTACTATAGCTATTCACTTTATTAATAATAAATTTCAGGAACTGCCTAAATGATTCTGTAGCAGCTTTATTAGAGTAGAATTGGGCAGTATACTTTTGATAAGTGTCCCAGTTACCACTAGGTTGAGGAGGAGGATAGGGGATAGATTCTTTGGAATGCCACCTAACATACTGTGCCATTCCTCCAGACCAAGGCCAGAAATTGTTAAGGCATACAACTGCATACATGCCTCTTTTACCCATTTCATAAAGTAGGAAATCCAAGCCATCTAATACTTCTTCGTTATAGATTCCTGGAGCCTTTTGTAAAGCAGGTACTATGCGCCAAGGCTCTGTATCGGGACCTTCGCTAGCAGCCATAATTCTGAGATTTGTAATGCCCATAGATTTCAATTTATCCAACTCTCGGATTAATCTTTCTCTGTCACCACCAGCTCCTTTTGATGCAAGGTTTAACCCATACCAAAAATTAGTACCAACAAAATAATAGGGCTTACCATGCATTTCAAATCTTGTTCTGTTCACTTTCACGAAATTGTTTTCGCTCTTTTTTGCGGCAGAGCAACTAAAAGCAATTGCAAGAAATAAAAAAAGGAACTTGCCCATTTTTAGAACGGACAGGCACTTGAAACCTACAGAAGATAAAGTTTTTAGCTGGTTGGAATGAAAAAACATAGTACCCGAGCGATTCCCTGATTGATACCGTTTCTGTTATCCAATGGCGTTGCTGAAAGTATAATACTTTCTACCGATAAATACTTGGACTGAAACAAACGGCAACAATGTCAGATCTCCGCTGTTGAATTCAATACAGATTTATATCTATTACTTCCTTCTACCAAAAATTTACGCTGTAGGGTTTTCGGAGCTACTTTGCACTTAGCAACACCCAGAAATGTTGAATCCTGAGACAAATCTTCATATAATTTTTGATACTTCTCTGTGAAAAGAGAATCGGTCAACATTTCACGATCTTCTCCATCCAATGAAC
>NZ_JACJQX010000082.1:0-11919 GCF_014696895.1 Chroococcidiopsis sp. [FACHB-1243]
CTGGGTTTGAGTGAGTATCAGGTCCGAGACGCAATCAGCATGAAGCGGCACTGGATTTTGGTCTTTACCGCCTACACCTTTATCCTTTGGCATCAGTTAACGGCGTTGTCGTAGCAATCGTACAAAAACTGACGCTAAGAAAAACTTTGCCTAAAAGAGAACCTGGCTAGCACCTTTTGAGTAAGCTAAAACCCTGACTCTTTCGTTAAAAGATTATTGGGTTTTACCTAAATGGTTACAAACTAGGCAATGTTTAACGATGCCTAAAATGCCTACACCGTCCGCTTTCTAGCCTTAGCGTAAGTTTCTGTATGGATGCTACCAAAACGCCATCATTGGCAGACTCCAGGTGATTGCAAACTCGCCTTCAAGCCCTGTCATAGTGCGATGCCTAACGATTTGGTTGAGCGGCGACCACCAAATTAAGTAATCAAGGAATTGGTTGTGAGCGTCCGCTCCAGCCGAGGTGTTAAGCTAGATCGCCTTTGACGATCGCTTCGGTAATCGGTCTTATCCGATTCCAACTTCAGAATTGATTTGTGTCGTATTTGTTCATTGTATCCTCAAACTCTTTTGGAGCAGTAATAATTCTAAGTTTCTGAAAATACTCTTTTGGCATAAATTTCCCTAGAATCGGCAAACATTCATCCAAATCGTTTTTTCTGATGCCGAAATTATTACCTGAAAGTAACGAAAATCCAAAATCCGAGTAAAGCTTAATTGCCCAAAAACTAGATGGCTGTGTGTGAAGATAAACAGGATAATCATGCATTTCCAATTTCTGCATAATGATTGAAAGCAAAGCTCTACCAATGCCTTGCCCTTCGTACTCCTTTAAGACTTTGAACCATTGAATTGTGTTAAATTCCTCGTATGCCTTCCAACTTAAGCAAGTGGCGATCGGTTGATTTTGCCGATCGCAGACAAACAAAGTTTTGGCAAAAAAGAGTTCTTCTTTTCCGCCATAAGTCGTGGTGAAATAATCTGACATAAACTCCTCATATTCTTTTGCCAGAGCCGCATCATCAAAAGGCATCGTTTTCCATATACCTAGCTCATCAGGTCTGCAATTTCTGATGAAATAACTAGCAGGCAATTCGGTGAGAGCATTGCGATTCAATGCCTCGCACATCATAAAGATATTTGCGTCGGGTATTTCTTGCTCTTTCATTGCCGGGCGATTCAGTGAGAGATTAGGATTGATAGGTGACTGACATGGAATCAGGCGAAGTTAGGCATCGGGTCCGTGGCAAACCACTTCGATGTTGTGCCCGTCCGGACTAATGACGAAGGCTGCATAGTAGTTCGCGTGGTAGTGCGGGCGCAGACCAGGCGCACCGTTGTCTTTGCCACCCGCCGCCAGAGCCGCACGGTAGAAGGCTTCGACTTGCTGGCGATTCTCAGCCGTGAACGCCAAGTGAAGATGCGCGGGCTTTTCCTCGGTTTGGTACAGGCACAATGAAGCCTTACCCTCTGGTGAGCTAAGCTCGACACCGTACGTCGGCGACCCCTCCGAGACAACAGCGATGCCAAGCGGTTCGAGTGCCTTGAGGAAGAACGCTTTGCTCGCTGCATAGTCGTTGACTCCGAATTTGACGTGGTCAAACATGAGTTCTCCTGAAGTGTGTGGGACTGCGCGAGGGCTAACGATCCGCTTCACCCGCCGCTGATGATCTCTCGGACTCAACCAAACATCTTTACATGATCGCTATACAAGCAAATGTTGGGCGGCATTATTTGTAGTGACTCATGACGTTGATGACGATTCCATTCGGATCGATGACGTAAAATCGGCGTACTCCCCAAGGCTCGTTGGTCAGCGGGTAAACAATTTGAAGTCAGGGTAAACGCATCTAAATTCGCGCCTAGAATATTCGTCGTATTTTCAACTTCACCCGACCCTATGTCTACACTAGTTCTTCTCAATAAAGTGAAGATTGTTGCAAATGATTTCAATTCAATTTCTTCTCAATAAGCCCAAGTTTATCGCTAATATTCTCAATAGACTCGGGATTTCTCTACCTTATTGACATGATGCGTTTGCCCTGTGGAAAGTACCCTGACAGCTAAAACCGAATTATCAATAGTGCTTTCAGCCTGCTTGAAAGCGTGGTTCTGGGCTTTTATGGTTACTATCTTGGTGAAGTGACTCAGACACTATCTCGTTGAGAAGACGATCTAACAAAACCAGCCCAGGTCAGGAATGGCATCATGAGTTGCTGCTAGAGTTGATATTGACTCTAGACTACTTTATTCTGTCGGCAAATTCCACAACGGCTAAATTTCCAGCATTTTTTCATGTTTTAGCCTTTCCAAGTGAAGCAATAAGTTTCTTAGAAAAGGGTTAGACTTCCTGAAACTTTTCAAACAACCTCTCACACTTCTCCCCTGCACGACCAAACTATAGTAGAATAAAGAGTAGATCAAATTCTTTACTTTACTATAGCAATCGTTTTCTCAGCAACCAAACTCCAAAACCAACGAGGACACCAATTGCAAGACTGAAACTGAAAGGGTATTCGCAGACGTGAGCTTGACTAAAAATCTTCTGGCAATCTTTTACAGAACCTTTTAACAGAGATACAGTTGCTACACCAGCGCCAGTCACAGCGACAAGCTCTTGAAAGTTGCGATCGCGTGCGGCTTTTTCGACTTCTATATGACTGCGGATAGCGTTAATTGTATCTTTTAAAAGTTGCAAGCCGAGTTGCATGTTTTCAATATCTTTAGTAATTTGCAGTAAATATTTTCGATTAGCTAGATCGATCGCATCTGCAAATAAATCCAATTGACTATCTTGACCTACCTTTTCTTTAATCAAAGTCAAGCGAGTTTGATAGTCAGATAAATTAATCTCAATGACTTGTTTTTGAAAAGAAAGTTTGAGCAAGTCAACAGTATACTGTTGAAGAATCTCGTTAATATTTTTTACAATCTGTCGAGAACTGGTAAAATTATGCTTATTGTGCCAATAGTCATCTCTATCAATGATTTTTCGATTCTCTTCAATCTTTTTATAATGCTTAATCAAAGATTCTTTGACTAAACGGCTTTGCCAATAAGCCCAGGTAATTTTATTTCGATAGCAAAATAATCCCATCCAATCTGGATAAAAATTAGCCGCTTTTTCAGCGCTCGTTTGGTCGGGATAAATAGCAATGATAACATGGCGATCGCTACTTTCATTCCGAGCCAGATTCCGCGATTGCCAAAATTCAAAAATACTGCCACCTAAAAAAGTACCGCTACGTTTTTGTTGGTAATTATTATCGTTAAATAAAGTATAATAACAATCTTGAGCAATATCTTCAGGATTTTGAACTACATCTTTTGGTAAGTAACCAGAAAGCAACCAAGTTTGCCCGATTGTTGCTAGTTCTCGATTTAGTCTGCTTTCAATTTCGGTTTTGAGAATGGTAAAACACTTAGCTGGTTGAGGTTCAGTTTGATTTTGAACAGAACAATCAATTTGCAAGCCGTAGGTGTCGTTTAATCTGACAGGAAAGTAGTATCCTTCTAAAGTTTCATCGTTCGGCTTAAAGTCAACTTGAGCGGGATCTGTAAGTTTTAAATACTCAGTTTCGCCATCATGTTCTTTGATTTGAATATTATCAGGTAGTTGAGACAAAAAGTTTTCTTTATTCTTGTTGATTTCTCCCTGAGTGGCATTAAGAGGACTTTTTAAGGCATATAGAAATAGATCGAGAGTAGGATAGATTAAGTCGCTCATAAGGTAGTTAGAAGTCAAACTGATTTGATTAGCCAACTCAAAGCAAAAACTCCTTTATTTTCTGCAAAAAAGCTACTTTTTTAACTATTTCTTCGGGGGTTTCAGAACTACCAACAACGATGACAACATTATTGAGTTGGCTTTCGTAACCTTGAGCTTCAGAACTTGGTTTATAGCCTTTATTCATCACAGAATCGCGAACAAGGAGCTGGTTAATTTCAGCTTCGGTAGGAAGTAGATCCTGAGGAATTTCTGCTCCATTCTCCAAGCGAGTTTTATAATCTTGATATAAACGATTTAAGTTAGGATTAGCAGCAATTATCTCTAACAAAAGATTTTTAGTATGGTTTTCCCAAGCTTTTGGTTGAGCATTTAATTGCTTGGCAACTTCCTTGAGTTGCTGTTTTTCTGGTTCGCTTAGGGAACTTTTCAAGTCTTGGAACGCTAGGAGGAAAGCCATCATGGTATTGTCAATTTTCATATTCATAAGTCTCGACCTCAAAATCACTACTGCTTAGTATAAACGTAGGAAAGTTACGCGATTACCGAAACCAACTTGTTAAGAAATACTAAGAAGGTCGCTCGAAGTATTTTGTAGCTTTGTGATTTTATTGTATATTTTTTAACTATGGAAGCTGTTTTTGAGCCAGCAAGATGCCTACTCCACAATTAAGGAAGTGGGATTGCAAGTTTGACTTGTGACTAATTATTTCTACTAAGCTCAGTATTTACATGCCCAGCTAAAGGTAATACTATACTCAATGTTAAATTCTCGGTTTAACGTAATTAGAATGGAGATGAAAAAATTAAGACGAAGAATAAGACGCGGTACCACTTTTCTTGAAAAAGTAAAGTAAAAACTTATACGATTTGCGCTGGCGACAGACTTAAATAATTTTTCATCCAAGATTATAGTATTTGTCCGCAGTTTTCCGTAAAAATGAAAGTAGATGATGATGAATAACTCTAAACTGTGGATTGCCTGCAGTTGAATCTAAACATCCTCAGCGTGATTACAGTAGGAAAATGGCATTAGAATGGGCAGCTCAAGTCATTGGGATTAAAGACTATCCAAATTACACCACCCTATCGCCGCTAACAGCAACGGCAGAGGATGCAGAAAAAATTGCCGCACAGTTAGAGCAATACGGTTACAGAACCTTTCGGGTTCAACGTTTACCAGAAACATTAAACCGAAAAGGAGAGAGTAAGATCGATCCTCAAGGGATGGTAAACATGAAAGAGTTGCGAGAAGCGATCGCCAATCTTTTTAATCCTCCTCAGCCAAATCCACTTCCAGAAACAGCGTTATTTTTCTTTTCAGGACATGGGTGGCATCAAACTATCAATGGAAAGAAAGAAGTTTTTTTAGCGACTAGTGATGCATTACCAGAAAGAAACATCTATGGTATATCCCTAAGTTGGCTGGGAAAGCAATTGCAAATAAGCCCAGTTAAGCGAGTCATTGTTTGGCTAGATTGCTGCTATAGCGGTGAATTGCTCGGATATATTCCCACAGACAAAGATTACTGTTTAATTACTGCCACTCGTTCCTATGAAACTGGAGTAGAAATTCCTCACGAGCAGGGATTGTTGACACAAGCGTTACTGGAAGGATTAAATCCCGAAAACGATCCAGATAGGATTGTAACTAGCCACAAATTAGCAGATTATATCGAAAAGCGCATGGCGCAAACAAGTCAGCGTCCCTTAATTGCTAATTCTCAACGAGCAATTCTGCTCACGACTGGATTACCTAAAAATAGCTTTCAGGATAAATGTCCTTATCGTTCTCTGTCGTATTTTAGCGAGAAGATAGAAGATGCAGAGGTATTTTACGGACGGGAAGCATTGACAAAGCAGTTAATTCAAAAGGTAGGATATAAACAGCGCTTGATTACTGTATTAGGAGCTTCTGGGAGTGGAAAATCATCTTTACTCCGGGCTGGATTACTCTATGGACTAAGGCTAGGACAGGAAATTCCCGGGAGCGATCGCTGGATATATATTACTCCATTTACCCCTAAAGAAACTCCGCTTAAAAATTTACTGGCTGCTTTTTCGCGCTCGTTTCCCGACCTTTCCTTGTCTCAAGATGCAACGGTAAATATTTTTTATCTGACGGTGGAGAAGTTAAAAGTACTAAATACACCTACCGTCTTGATTATCGATCAATTTGAAGAATGCTTTACCATGTGCGATGAAAGCAAGCAGAAAGAATTCTTTAAATATTTGCGACAATTAATTGATAGTGTAGATACAATTTGTATTTTAATTGGGATGCGCTCGGATTTTCGGGCAAGACTGCGAGAATACCCCCAAGTAGCTGAAAAGATCGATAAACATTTCGTTGTCGAACATTTGAACTCCCAAGAAATTGAAGCAGCTATTACTAAACCTGCCGATTTGGTAGGAATAGGTATAGAAGGAGAGTTAAAACGCAAACTAATTGACGATGTTGAGGATTACCCTGGAAGTTTGCCCCTGCTGCAATATACCCTGACAGAATTATGGCGGGAGTCGAGACAGCAAGGAGAAGAGTTTCTTTATCTAAAAACTTATGAGAGTTTAGGTGGGATTGAGGGAACGTTACAAAAACGTGCAGATGAAATCTACAACAGTCTCTTAGCTGAAGAAAAAACTGTGGCGCGGCGAATTTTTCTAGAATTGACTCAGATGGGAGAAACGACGGACACGCGGCGGCGCGCGCGTTTACACGAGATGGCTAATTCCCATCATTCCCTCGAACTGCTGCAACAAGTTAGCGAGAAGTTAGCCGATAAAGATGCACGGTTAATTACAAAAACGGATGATGATGAATCCCATGATGTGATTTTAGATGTTGTCCATGAAGCTTTGCTGCGCCACTGGACGCAGTTAAATGAGTGGAAAAGAGAATATCAAAATGCGATCGCAACCGAACGCAGAATAGAAGCTGCTGCACAGGAATGGCAGGAAAACGAGCGCAAACCAGAATACTTATTTCAAGAGACAAGATTAGGGTTAGCAGAGGAGTATTTAAACAATTACGGCAGATTGGGAATGTTGGATGGACTAGCAGAGGAGTATATTGAGGAAAGTCAAAAACTGCGCGATCGGCGACTTCAAGAAAAAAACCAGAGACAGCAATTAGCACAAGCCGAAGAAAAGGCACGTCAGGAGGCAGAGCAGAAGGTTGAGCAGGAAAGAGAAGCTTTACAAGCTGCTCGGACACGGAATAAAGTTACATTATTCTCCCTTATAGGAATGCTAGGATTGGCTAGCTTTGCCCTTTCTCAGTGGAACGCTGCTCAGAAAAACGCTATAAATGCTTTAGCTAAAACTTCTGAAGCTTCCTTACTTTCTAATGGACAACTTGATGCATTGGTTCCTGCCGTAAAGGCAGGTAGAGAGCTGGAAAATCCCATCTTGTTACTAGAAGCTGATGTGAAACAGACTGTGAGTGCAGCACTACAACAAGCAATTTACAATGTGCAAGAGCGTAACCGCTTGGTGGCTCAAGCTATCAGCGTCAGTTTTAGCCTAGATGGCAAGATGGTTGCTTCTGGTAATTGGGACAATACAGTTAAACTGTGGAATGCCGCTACAGGCAAAGAAATCAAAACTCTCAAGGGGCATCAGAAAGCGGTTGTAGGTGTTAGTTTTAGCCCAGACGGCAAGACGATTGCTTCTGCTAGTTGGGATAAGACAGTTAAATTGTGGGATATCGCTACAGGCAAAGAAATCAAACCCCTCAAGGGGCATGAGGAGCCAATCATAGGTGTTAGTTTCAGCCCAGATGGCAAGAAGATTGTTTCTGCTAGCGCTGACAAGACAGTCAAACTGTGGGATATCGCTACAGGCAAAGAAATCAAAACTCTCAAGGGGCACCGCAATACGGTCACGGATGTCAAGTTCAGCCCAGATAGCAAGATGGTTGCTTCTGCTAGTGCTGACAAGACAGTTAAACTGTGGGATGTCGCTACAGGCACAGAAATCAATACCCTCTCTGGTCATAGTGCTGAGGTCAGGAGCGTATTTTTCAGCCCAGATGGCAAGATGGTTGCTTCTGCTAGTGCTGACAAGACAGTCAAATTGTGGAATGTCATTACAGGTAAAGAAACCGCTGCCCTTTCTGGTCATAGCGATGTGGTCAATAGCGTATTTTTCAGCCCAGATGGCAAGACGATTGCTTCTGCTAGTGCTGACAAGACAGTCAAGTTGTGGGATATCGCTACAGGCACAGAAATCAATACCTTTTCTGGGCATAACGCTCCAGTCGATAGCGTTAGTTTCAACGAAGATGGCAGCACCTTAGCTTCTGCTGCTAGTGCTGACAACACAGTTAAATTGTGGGATGTAGGTAAAGGTCAAGCGATCAAAACCCTCAGGGAGCATAGCGCGGTCAGGAGTGTAGTTTTCAGCCAAGATGGTAAGACGATTGCTTTTGCTAGTGCTGACAACACAGTTAAACTGTGGGATGTCGCTACAGGCAAAGTCACAACCCTCTCTGGTCATAGTGCTGAGGTCAGGAGCGTAGTTTTCAGCCCAGATGGCAAGACGATTGCTTCTGCTAGTGCTGACAACACAGTTAAACTGTGGGATGTCGCTACAGGCAAAGTCACAACCCTCTCTGGTCATAGTGCTGAGGTTAGGAGCGTAGTTTTCAGCCCAGATGGCAAGACGATTGCTTCTGCTAGTGTTGACAACACAGTCAAACTGTGGGATGTCGCTACAGGCAAAGTCACAACCCTCAAGGGGCATGAGGAGCCAGTCATAGGTGTTAGTTTCAGCCCAGATGGTAAGACGATTGCTTCTGCTAGCGCTGACAAGACAGTTAAACTGTGGGATGTTGCTACAGGCACAGAAATCAATACCCTCGAGGGGCACAGCAAAACAGTCTATAGCGTCAGTTTTAGCCCAGATGGCAAGACAATTGCTTCTGCTAGTTGGGACACTACTGTTAAATTGTGGAATGTTGCTACAGGCAAAGTCACAACCCTCTCTGGTCATAGTGCTGAGGTCAATAGCGTAGTTTTCAGCCCAGATGGCAAGACAATTGCTTCTGCTAGTTGGGACACTACTGTTAAATTGTGGGATGTCGCTACAGGCAAAGTCACAACCCTCTCTGGTCATAGTGCTGAGGTCAGGAGCGTAGTTTTCAGCCCAGATGGCAAGACGATTGCTTCGGCTAGTGCTGACAGCACAGTCAAACTGTGGGAATTATACCTAAATAGCAACATAAATGAATTAATGACCCGCAATTGTAATTGGTTACGTGATTACTTGCAAACAAATACCCGTGTTAGCAATAGCGACAGGCATCTGTGCGACGGCATTGGCACTTCGATTCCACCTGGTTCGTAATCTAGCAAGTCGTCTACTTCATTCCTGCCGAAATTCACTAATCCAATTCTTCTAATAATGAGAAATAAATTTTTGCGGAATAGTGATTTCTGGAGTTGAAGATTCCCTTAGTGAGTGCTGTACCTGATTCAACAACACATTTTTAGCAATTGGTGATGCTAAGTAAAGCAAAATTTGTGAGTCCAATTTAACCAGTCCACACTAGTAAAAATGAAAAAACTATTAAGCGCAATGACTCTAGGATCGTGTATTCTTACCGCTACATCTTTGCCCCTAACCCACCCAACAAAGGCTGTAGCGATAACAAAAAGTAACTTCCGTGTTTTCGATCGCTTTGGGAACGCTAGCTCTGAGTTATTTGGTGCCAAGGCTTTACTCGCTGAACACCCAATACAATTAACTCAGACAAGTAGCTTGGAGCAGAAATACCTTCAAGAATCTAAAGATGACCCTTCCCCCACTCCTCGCGATCCAAAGGACCCGCCTAAAAAAGAACATGACTATTGATTTTTGACTTTTTACTAATTGGAGGTTTTGACATGATTTACCGTCTTTTATTAGCTTGCAGTTTACTATCTATCTTGACACTAATAAATATAGTTCCCCCTGCTACTGCTATGAGCGATCGGACTCAACAAAAATGCAACCCTAGAGACAGTAGATGCCCTCGATATTGACAGAAAAACTTTTAAAGAACAGCTAAAGTAGGGGAAAAGCAATACAATCCGCACATCTGCCTCACTCACTTGACGGCGGTAGTAGAGTGTATCGAAAGTCTCAGTAAAAGTTTGATGGCATTTCGCACAGCAGTAACGTTGAGTACCTTGACTCGTCTTACCATGTTTATGCGGTTTCTCATGACCACACAGAGGACATTTCATTGTACTGTTCAACAGGATTACACCTTGTTCAGCTGGTTGACTGACAAAAGTGGAAAGAAGGGGAGGCGTAGCCCTTTATTCAAGGGCATTGCCATCGTACACTGACTGGTAACCACACCAAACATCAGGGTAAGACAATGGTAAAATGGTAAAAACCTCCCATATTTATCATGAACTGCTTAAACTATTGGGTCAATCGAAACAGTGGGTAGATATTCGACATTTACATACATTGATTTGGATGGTTGTAGGACTAATTTGTTCAGAGTGCATCAATCCGACAAAATGGACAATCTATGTGGATAGTCGAGCTAGATTTGCCCAAAGCCATCAACGGCGTTTTAGTCGTTGGTTGCATAACCCCCGAATCAACGTTCAGCGTTTGTACAGCCTAATAATTCATATAGCGATGAGTCAATGGGGCGAACAGGAAATAGTTTTAATCGAAGACACAACGATGCTGTGGAATCGATATTGCTTGATTCGGGTTTCAGTTCGATATCGGGGACGGGCAGTACCAGTCACATGGCGGGTGATGGAGCATAAAAGTAGCAGTGTATCGTTTGAGGCTCTGTTGCAAAAACCTTTTAAGGACAAAAGAGTTATTCCAGTCGAGACGGATTAAGCAGCAACTCCAAAAATTTGAGACACGAATTCTACTTGAGCTAAACTGTCGCCTTTTTCTACTCCGATAATTTGCCCTTTTCTAATTTGATTCATCGTTTCGTAACCAATAATTGTCCTGATTGCTGTATGGAAGGATTGAAAACCAAGCCAGGATTGACTAGCTTTTTGATAAATCTGTGGTCTTGTTCCACTAGATTATTTAAGTATTTATTTTGCCTTAACTTACAAGTTGTATCTATAGTCTTTTCTGTTTTCGACTCATCGATGGCTGGAGGATAAGCAGCATTTTTATCTACGTTGATGACTCGTGGCGATGGAGTGCGAACCGCCTTCAGTGCTTTACGGAAAAAGCGTATCGCTGCTCGTTTATCCCGTTTGGCGCTCAACATAAAGTCGATTGTATTGCCCGATGAATCTACGGCTCTGTACAAATACTTCCACTTTCCTTTGACCTTGACGTACGTTTCATCTACCCGCCACGAATCGTTTGTCGGTTTCAGTTGTGGGCGGCAACGTTTTTCTAACTCCGGTGCATAGCGTTGTACCCATCTATACACAGTTGAATGGTCAACGCTCAATCCCAAGAGCACGCATCATTTCTGACACGTGGCGATCCGAAAGTGGATAATGCAAATACCATCTCACACACAGGAGGATGACTTCCGGTTGATAGTGCCGCCACTTGAAAGGATACTTGGAGTTAATTGAGAGCGTATTTAGCTTTCTAGAGAAAATATACTACCAACTCCGCACCGCTTTTTGCAACACAACCCCTTGGACTTGGCAAGATATTGCTGTTTATCCCACACTAGCTTGAGGCACTATCGATTCAAGGGTGTCTTACATCAAGGATGGCGATTATTTCGCACTTTTTCCTTGTAGGGACATACCGATCCTGAGCCTGCATTTGCCTCAAGAAAGCAGATGCACAAACAGTTGGAGCGGGAGTTTACAGTCAACTCTTATAGTTTTGTATCTTGAGTTTTGTCAGTCAACCAGGTCTAGTAGTCCCACACTTTTGTAGGGCAAAACCGATTTGTTCGGAGTTTGGTTAACCTAAGCCAGGGAGTCGCCTCCCTGACTTGGCTTCAAAACCAGACGCGACTCGTTAAAGTCATCCGGCTCCTCTCCAACTCGGCTCCGTGTCAGGAGTACCAGTTACAGTTTCGTGTCCTGTTGCGTGTACCTGGTCGTGGCAGTGACGATGCAACAGTGCCAAGTTGTGGCGACCAGAATTATAGTGATTGCCATCGCGATGATGAGTTTCAATCAAGTCACTTGGCAAAAAGTGAAGTCCACAGTGATAGCATTTTCCCCCTTGTTGTTTGAGGAGAG
>NZ_JACJQX010000083.1:0-11864 GCF_014696895.1 Chroococcidiopsis sp. [FACHB-1243]
GAGAAAGAGGAAACTATAGTACCAGGCGTGTTAAATTTCACTCGAATCAGTCTAATTAATTTTTTGTTACATACTTGTAAATTTTCCTGTCTACTTACTTAGACGTTGAATTCTTTCTACTACAGGCTGAGGTAGAAATGCTTTAATAATTTCTTCAGTTTGTTTAAGGATCGACATCACTACATCAAAGGTAATTTTCTAGGCAGTACTGAATCAGAAAACACGATCGCAACCGCAATAGTCTTATCTCCTCTATCCATCACGTAAATCCAACCGTTGTGGCGAATTGTGAAAAGGCGATGAGCGCTCGCAATGTGGTGCGATTTTGGGTAATATTTGTCAGAAATTTTTGAATTGTGGCTTCGGTTTGTTGTCTACAGCAGACGTTGCTTCATCTAAAATCAGTATTGGTGGGTCTTTGAGAATCGCACAGGCGATAACTACGCTCACGCTTCGCTAACGCAATTCTTTATCTTTGTCCGCCACACACTTGTCCGCGTTTGCCGACAATTGTGCGGCGGGTGCAGCGTCTTGTTGGGCAGAGGTTGGCGATTTATGGCGACATTCTTTCGATAGGCTCTGATTCGCTGCTCACGCGCAACACGATTTTGCCTAGATAATGCTGTTTCATCGCTGAGTGCGCTTGCGCGGCTTCTTCGAGCGGAAACGTCTGCGCGATGCGAACTTGAAACTCACCAACGCTCACTAATTGGTTGAGTCGGTCGAACAACATCGGATCGGCGAAGCCATTTGCCTTCTTGAGTTCCACACCGTCGAGCGCTTTGGGTTCGGGCATCACGCCGTTAGGAAAGGCGATGATTCCGCCCTGACGCACCAAACTCAGCGTGGATTGAACTTCGTCGCCGCCCACTAGCACTAGCGCAGTATCGAAGCCGTCGGGTGTAAAGGCGCGGGCGCGTTGCACAACATCATCGCTGCGTCCGTCCACCGCTTCATCAGCGCCCAACTGCTTGACCAACTCTACGCCGTCTGCACCTGATGCAATGGCGAAAACGTGCGCGCCCATGCGCTTAGCCAGTTGAAGCGCGACGTGACCGACACCGCCGCTCGCACCCCACAGCATCAATTTGGTCTCGTCGCTCGTCCCCAGCGCCTCCAAATTGCGTAGCGCCGTCGCACCAGCGATGGGCAGTCCGCCCGCCATCAGCATATCAAGACCATCAGGCATCGGCGCGACCGTCTTTTCGGATACGACGACGTATTGCGCGTAGGAACCGCCCTTGTCGTTCATAAAGCTTTGTGCGTAAACGCGGTCGCCGACGGCAAAACGCTCGACGCGGTCGCCGACGGCGGCGATGATACCCGCACATTCGCCGCCTAGCACGCGCGGGAAGTGGACTTCGTTATACACCAGCTCGCCTTCACGCTCCATCGCGTCCCAGATGCCAACTCCGGCGATCTCGATGCGAATCAAAACTTCGCCCGCGTCTACAGCAGGCACAGGTAAGGTGTGCAAAGTCAGCTTGTCAGAGCCGCCCCACTCGTCCACAGCCATTGCTTTCATTTGTTGGGGAGTGTTTTGCATGAATAGGTTCTCCTATAATTGCTTCGGTTCGCTGAAAGGCAAAAATTGTTTCATTTGACGACGGTGAGCATCCAAGTAGATATCGGCGCTTCAGTCAAGCTGCGCGTCGCGACCCAACTAACGGTTAACGAAGGGCATCAATGCTTCAGGATAGCGAGTTCCGGCAGCAGCGCCGATCGGTACAATTGCTTCAATTTGTTGCAGTTCCTCACCAGTTAACACAATGTCTACTGCACCCACATTTTCATGCAGCCGTGTTTGGCGTTTCGTTCCGGGAATCGGGATGATGTCCTCGCCTTTTGCTAACAACCAAGCGAGTGCAAGTTGGGCAGGCGTACACTGCTTCTGGGCAGCGATTTGCTTGATTTTTTTGACCAGTTCCAGGTTGCGATAAAAATTCTCGCCTTGAAAGCGGGGATTGTGCCGCCGCCAATCGTCAGGTGGAAAGTTATCGGGAGATTGAAAGGCTCCGGTTAAAAATCCGCGTCCCAGCGGTGAGTAAGCAACTAAACTCGTTCCCAATTCTCGACACACGGGCAACACTTCAGTTTCAGGCTCTCGCGTCCATAGACTGTATTCCGTTTGCAGCATCGCAATGGGATGAACCCGATCGGCTCGACGCAGGGTTTCGGCACCCGCTTCTGAGAGTCCGGCATAGCGCACTTTACCGTCTTGAATTAGGTCGGCGATCGCACCCACCGTGTCCTCGATCGGCACATTCGGATCGACTCTGGAGGGATAGTACAGATCGATGTAATCCACCCCCATACGCTGGAGGCTATAAGCCAAGAAGTTCTGCACGGCAACCGGACGACTATCGTAACCGATAAAATTACCTTTGCGATCGCGCAGCGATCCGAACTTCACTGAAATAAATACGTTGTCACGGGGAATCCCTTTGATGGCTTCTCGAATCAGCAACTCATTGTGACCCATGCCGTAGAAGTCACCCGTATCAAGCAAGTTAATACCCAGATCGATTGCGGCTCGAATGGTCGCGATACTTTCAGCCTCATTGCTTTGGCGATCGCCGTAGAAATCGGACATTCCCAGGCAGCCTAAGCCCAATGCTGAGACTTGCGCGTCGGTTTTTCCAAGTTTGCGGTATTTCACGATCTTGCTCCTTTAATTAATGAGGGCATCTAATGAGGTTGATTCAGTTCATCCTCCATTGCACGATTTTTCTGATTCAAACGCTTGAGCTTTGGAATTGCGACGATCGTGATCGCGACCGAGATCAGCACTTGAACTGTAGCCGACCAATAAGGTGCAGATTGACTCACAGCTTGATATAGCCAACCAGCCCACAGCGGTCCAATCACTTGCGCGAGCGCCATCACCGCAGCAATGCTGCCTTGAACCCGCCCTTGAAGATCCGCGCTCATGCTTTTTGACATTGCTCCGGTGAGACAGGTCTGCACGAGCGGTTGTCCCAGTGCATAGACCACTATTCCTCCGTAAACCAGTTGCAAAGCGCCTGTAAATGGGAATAAACCAATCAGAAAAAATCCCAATCCTGCGATCAATCCACCCGCGATTGCCAAACGAACCTCTTGAAACCGTCGGAGTAGCAGCGGTAAGGCAACAAGCTGCATTAAGACCACAATGATCCCGAAAGTGACCAATAAAGGAGAAATTTGCTCTGGTGTCCAATTGAGGCGATCGGAAAGCAAGCTTGGCAAGTTAGATGAAGGCACAATCACAATCGTCCAGAACAGCAGATAACTCAGAAGCAGCAGTCGGAGTTGCGGAAACTGCAAGATGTCACGCGCTTGAGTTAGTGGATTCAGGTGACTGAGCGGAAGTTCTGTTGCTCTTTGTGCAGGCAGCAAACTTTCCGGCATTGAGAAATAGCCCCAGATCGCAGCAAAAACGAGCACCGCGATCAACACATAGAGCGGTGTAGCTGGGCTACTCCGTGAGAAAAAACCACTTGTGGCTGGTCCAATAATAAACCCTGAAGCAATTGCAGCAGTGAGAAAAGCAAAGTAGCGAGTGCGAACGTTAGATTTGGTTGTATCTGCTACATAGGCAAAAGCGGTGCCAATCCAACAGTCAGACACGCCTGCAATCATCCAGCCCACAAACAGCACCCACAATGCTCCACCGATCGCAAACATCGAAAAGCCGAGGATGGCGCTACATAAGCTCACTAGCATGACCACTCGTCGCCCGTAGCGATCGCTGATTGCTCCCAGGCTAGGCGCGCTGAGGAATTGTGCAAAAGAATAGCTCGAAAACATCAACCCGATGATGAAGGCATTTCCACCATATTGCTCGACTAAAGCGGGCAAGATCGGGCCAATGAGTCCAATATAAAACGTACTCAGAAATGCAGCAAAGAGAATAAATGGAGGCAACCGACGAGGTAGCTGAGGCGATCGTGTCATATTCATTTCTGACTCCCTAACGTGGTAGCTTTACGGTTTGCCAGTTCTTGGATGTACTGCTGCATCGTGCGGGGTTCCCGCCCAAGAATGGCTCGCAGTATCAGGGCGTTGCCGCCAGGAAAATCATATTGGTCGTAGTAGGCGTACAGCTGTCTAAATCCCTCGCGAAGGGTTCCTTCAGGAATGTGTGCAGCCTGCACCCACTCGTCGAATGGCAGTTCACCCGCTGCAATGGTCTGCCCGACTGCCTCGCCAATCATGGCTGCTATTTCTACACGACTGACCATACCAGGAGCACAGAGTTCAAACGTGCCATAGCCCAACTTGTCTCCGGTCAGTGCCAGCGCTGCTACTTCCGCCACATCGCGGTAGTCTACGTAGGCTGCCTTCAAATGTTTGGAGTAGGGCAGGGAAAAATGACCCTGCTCAAGCACAACACTCCAGTCCCGCTCAAGATTCTGTTGCATGAACCTAGTGGGCTGCAACACAGTAAATTCCATGCCCGACTCATACAGTGCTTCCTCGACCGGACGCTTAGCTGCATGGTTAGTGAGCTTGGAGAGCGACGGGTGGATGACACCGGAGAAGACGAACTTACGGACACCCGCCACTTTAGCAGCCTCAACCATTGCTACGCCCATCTCTGCTTCATCCGGTGCAAGGGCGGGGTTAATGTGAAACACACCGTCCACTCCAGCAGCAGCAGTACGAAGACTTTCTGGGTCACGGAGGTCTGCGATCGCTACCTCATCCACGCCCTGCTGCCGCGCTGCATCTACTTTGCCTTTGTCCCGCACCAACGCGCGAATGGTGACACCACGCTGTTTCAGCTCAGGCACAACTAGACTGGCATACTTGCCAGTTGCGCCAATCGTTAATACTTTCATTGTCACCTCATTGTCTTTGTTACAAAAATTGGAGCTACAAAAGTCTCTCAGCGATCTCTTGGCTCATGCAGCCACTCCAAGAAATTTGGTGATGAAGTTCTGTTGAGCCACCATACCTTATTTCACTGCCGCCGCGCTCTCAGCAAAGAGATTGTCTAGCTGTTCGCGTGAAGCATGGCGTGCTGTCTCGGAGAAGCCATAGCCCACTTCCAATTCACCTGCGGCAACTCGCGCCATGACCGAATCGACAAACACGTCCACGGGAACGCCATCGGTATGAATTCCAACTCCACCCAAATCGGTATTCACTGCAGGCGGTGCGATCTCGATGACTTGGATCGAGGTAGTGTCTAGTTCAGCCCGCAAAGATACAGTAAATGAATGAATAGCAGCCTTAGTGGCAGCATAGACGGGTGCAAACAGGGCTGGCACGAAAGCTAAACCCGAAGAGACGTTAACGATCGCCGCTTTTGGTTGTGCGCGAAATTGACTCAGCACTAGCGCCGCGACATGAACTGGTGCTTCTAGATTGATGGCGATTTCCTGCTGACGGCTCGACCAGTCGGCAGGATCGATTGCAAAGCGCTCCCGTCGCTGAATTCCAGCATTATTAACCAGTACGTTAAAATCTGGGTATTCGGCGATCGTCCAGGCAATCAGTTCCTCGCGACTTGTGGCGTTTGCGACATCAGCCACGCGGGTCTTCAATCCAGGATGTGCCGCCTGCACCTCAGCCAGCTTGTCTGTACGACGACCGCAGATGACGACTTCGCTACCCGCATCAAGAAAATGTTTTGCGATCGCCAGACCTATACCACTGCCACCACCTGTGACTAGTACCGTATTGTCAGAAAGATTCATGAGTTGTCTCCAAATATAGCGCGATCAGCGTTCCAACACCCGATCGGTGTTCGGCATTTGGGCACAGGGCTGCTGGTTGAGAATCACTGTGTTCTATGCGAGTTCGCCGTTCGCGTATTTGTATCCCCTTGATTTCAATTAAGCCAAACTTAATCGACAAAGCACATGGATATTTTCTCGACAGGCTTGCTCATTTCTAAGTTTGAGAAAAGTCAAGGGTCAGGATTGGAAACGCTCGACAAGCTTTGCCGAAAGCTCAAAGGCGATAGTCCAATATGTTTTTTGAAGAAACGGGAGAAGTGGCTTGCGTTCTTAAATCCCAAGCGAAAGGCAATTTCCTGGACTGATTCCGACGATCGCGCCAGCAGTGCTTTTGCCTCCGCGATCGTCTTCTCGGCAATCCAACTATTGACTGATTTACCGGTTTTGTATTTGATTACGGTGCTGAAATAATTGGGATGTAAATACTGTGCCTGGGCATAGTCCTGCACTTGAAATAAGCGATCGCACTTGCTAGCGAGTAGATCGCGAAAGTGCGCTTCAAGATTGCGTTTGAACGTCAGTGTGATATCAGAGCTGGTTAAAGCTTCAGTCAGTGGATCGTACGCCTTCCAAAACCGCTCTTTAATTTTGAGTAGCAACACCACCGTTAAACATCCAATCACTTTATACTTATAAGCAGAATCCGACTGATATTCATGCAACAATAGACCGCCTAAGTCATCAAAGATTTGGAAAATTTCGCGCTCGGGATAGCTCGGTGGCGCAACTTCAGCGATTAGAAATGGAAATTCATCAAAAATATTCTCATGAACATATTGCTTCAGGAATGATTCTGAGAAGGTGATGATATATCCCTGTAATGTTTCGTATACCTCAAATCCCTTCACATGACCCGGATTTGAAAAAAAAATGGTGTTGTCTCGAGTTACATAGGATTGGTCGTCAATGAGGTAGCGACCTCGCCCTTGGCGCAAGATTAGAACTGTGTAGTAGCTTGTCCGAAACAGTGGCGACTTGACTGGATAGTTTGGAGAAAGCTCCTCATTCCGATGAATCGTAAAATCAACGTCTTGCTCTAGCTTGCCGCCAAAGGAAGCATAAAGTTCTGAAATCGAATCGTAGGTTTTAATCGCGTCACTCATTCGGAGGTTGTGTTGCAAAAACTGGTGAAGGTTTGGTAGGATTATTGATTTTACATTACTGCCCTCAGCCACCGACACCCGATCTATGAATCCCATGTACCCATTTTAATGACATCACTGTCAATCAGACATCATCCTGTTGTGTGTCCGGTGGTATCTGCGGTATCCACTCAGCTACCGCAATTTGGAGGAGATGATGCTGGAGAAGGGACTCACGGTGGATCGTTCGACGGTGTACCGTTGGGTGCTTTTCTTCTGCTCCAGAACTCGCTTTGTACCTAACTGTCCGTTAGCGCCTGTTATTAGAATCGTGGTGGCTCTCCTTTCTTTGGTTTTGCTTGTATTTTGTGAGGATCGTCGGCATCGTTATCTTCTCAAAGCGCATCATCTTTTTATTTCAGCAGCACTAGCAGCGCGATCGAGGCACGAAGAGCATGATGCAGAATTTCCAGCACGATCGCATTATCCCGATCTGTCGCACCAGTAATCTGTAAGAACTCGCTCAAAAGATGTCGAATGGGTTCTACAAAGTTTCTAAGATTTTTGACTTCGGGAATCTTACTTTTGTGAAGCGAAACATCTGCTCTTCAGGCTGCTGTATATCCGCCATCAATCACGATTGGCTGACCTGTAATATAGCTGGCAGCATCAGAACACAAGAACACAACGGTTGAGGCAATTTCTTCAGGTTTACCCATTCGACCCATTGGGACGATCGACGCAAACTGCTCTGAGCTAGTCCCTTTAGTGGCAATGCGATCCATCATCTCTGTGGCAATCAAACCAGGATTGATCGCATTAATCCGAATGCCTTGGTTGGCATAGTCGAGTGCAGCAGAACGCGTTAGTCCCATCACGGCATGTTTGCTAGCATGATAAGGACTTATTCCAGGAAATGCAATTAATCCACCCATCGAAGAATTGTTGATGATGACTCCAGTTCCTTGAGTTAGCATCTGTTGAATTTCAGATTTCATACATAAGAACAGACCCCGCACGTTAATCGCCATCAGTTTGTCGAAATCTTCGATGGACTGTTCGTGTAGGGGCTTTGTGGACGATTCAATGCCAGCGTTGTTAAACGCACAATCTATTCTACCGTAGCTTTCAACCGTTTTCTGAATCAGCGCCTTAACATCTGACTCACTCGATACATCCGATCGCACAAATAAGCATTCAGTCCCAGACTGACGCATCGAGTTGGCGGTGTTTTCGCCTTCCTCCTCACGTCTGCCCGAAAAAACCACCTTTGCGCCTGCAATCCCCAGTGCTATGGCAGTTGCTTTACCAATTCCCGATGTTCCGCCCGTAACCAAGGCAACTTTATTCTCAAGTGTTATCATGCCTCTCCTTCCCATTTCGGTTGAAGCTATTTATATGATCTAGAATTTGCCATTGGAGTTTTTCCATGTATTGCGAGGGGGTATTGTTTCAAAAACCTCCCAGTGCTCAGCGATTTTATCGTTATCAAGACGATATAGATCGTAGAAAGCAGCAAGTTCGTTCTTGGAAATGCCCTCACTTACAACCAGCACCATATTGCCTTCGCCCAACAGCAGATGGATACGATGGTAAGCCGTTTCGCCATTAGCTTGCCAAGCTTTCACTATCGCCTCGAAGGACTGCACACCATCACCATAATTCGGGCTATGTTGAATGAATGTCCCACCCGCAAAATACTTGGAGAGTGATGAAAGTTCGCTGTCAATCAGAATCTTTTGGGTAAATTCATAGACCAGAGATTTGTTACTTTCAGTGCGCTCCAAATCGACGACTTCAGTTGTGCCGTCGGTCATTGAGCGGGCGCTCGCATTCTTTTCGGTGGGAGTAGAACAAAGATTATCCCAGTGTTCTACAATTCGATCGTCTTCCCAACGATGAATTTCAAAGCCGACCATTGAACCCCAATCACCAAGAAGATAATCGGCATGAAGTACGCTGTAATCACCATCTTCGATCGCACGGCAAACAGTTACCTTGGTACGATCGGCTGGCAGATCGTCCATAAGCTGAAGGATCGGTCCAAGCCCATCCCCCAGCCCAATATTGTGCTGAATATACTTTCGTGAATCGAAGTACGAGATCGGAAACCTCTCTCGTGTTTCGAGACTCTTCTGAATCATTGTACTACGAGCTTTTTTTGAAAGTTCCATGTTTGCTTACATTATTTGGCGGATCGGACGGACAATCACTTCGTTAACCTCAATATCATCCGGCTGCGACACTGCATACAAGACTGCTCTGGCGATCGTATTTTTGCTTAAATCAATGGTCATCACCATACGATCGTAGCCCTTGCTTCGTATCTGAATGCTATCCTATGACGACTTCCTCTTCAGCGACAATGCGCCCGTAGGAGGACAGATCCATGAAGTTCACGTGATCGGGGTCAATTTTGCTGAGGAAGTTTTCCGAGAAGTAAAGCGCGTTCATATCCTCCATGCTGTCGAACCACGCCTCGACGACCGAGTCGTAGTCCGGACCAGAGTATTTCGGCGCAGGGATCGGGTACGACACGACAAACCGCCGGATATAGCGACGTGACTCGGGAATCGACATGAGGAGCGGTCTGTGAATTTCGCGCTGGTAATGAACAAACTCTTCATGGCTCATGCCTTCTCGACGCTTGATTGTGACGATCGTCTTTATCATGAGGTGTATCCTTTTTGATTATTGTGGATTCTGGAAATGCTGTTCAAAAACTATGTTGCGATTTGCAAAACAATTTTGCCGCGCGTGCGCCCGCTTTGGGAAAGTTGATGTGCTTTTTTTACTTCCGCGATCGGCAGAACCGTTTCGACGTGTGTTTTCAATTTGCCTTCGTCAATCAGACGGTTGATTTCGGCTAATTGCTGCGCGCTCGGCTGACAGAAGAGCCACGCGCCTTGGACACCGAACTCCTTGGCTTTTTCTTCGGCTTGAGGCTCTACCGTCGAAATCAAGAAGCCGCCCTTTTTCAGCGTTTGGAAGGCTCGCTCCAATGTGTCGTCGCCAACTGTATCGAAAACGACATCCACGTTTTTTACGACTTCCTCAAACGGTTGCCGCGTGTAATCCACGAATTCATCTGCGCCTAAATCGCGGACGAACTGTTCGTTTTTGCCCGAAGCTGTGCCGATCGCGAACGCGCCTTTGGCTTTGGCAAGCTGAACTGCCATCGAGCCGACTCCGCCAGACGCTCCAGTTATCAAGATTTTCTGCCCGCTGCTCAGATGCGCCACATCGAACATCGCTTGCCACGCCGTCAACGCGGCAATTGGAATTGCTGCCGCCGCTTCAAAATCAATGCTTTCCGGTTTGGGCGCGATGGTGTCCACACCCGCGAGGGCATATTCGGCGTAGCCACCGGATAAACCAGACACGGTCATCCCATAAACCGCATCGCCCTTCTTGAAAATTTCAACGCCATCCCCCACCTCCTCGACGGTTCCGGCGATGTCGATGCCTAGAGTGATCGGAAGTTTCAGCCCTAATCTTTCGCCCGCACCGTCGCGGGTTTTCCAGTCAATCGGATTGACTGCTGCGGCGTGAACTTTCACCAAAACTTCGTCTGCTTTCGGCACTGGACGATCGACATCGATATAATTCAAAACTTCTTCATTGCCGTATTCGTTGATTGCGATCGCTTTCATGTTTCTCTTATGTTTGATTGAATTGGGATGAAAAGCAGCGGTCAACCCTTGTCGGGTTATTTGTGCGATCGCGGAATATTGTGTTTGGCATACCGATCATGGATAAAAAGCGTTTGCCAGCATAATACAGGTGTATCAAAACTACTGGAGGCAACGATCGCGAACGCTTCGTTCGACCATCGGCATCGATCTTGACGAGAAATCGTCCAGAGATGATCAATTTTTTTAAAAAGCAGCCGCAAATTCCTTGGCAAAATCTGTCATCTTTACTTTTCCCATGACGGTTGGTTTATTGCGGTAATAATCCTCTAAAAGTATGCCGCTATCAACCCCAGCATACATTTCAACTAAACCAGCAGCAATTTGTGGGTTCATCCCAGCCGCTTCTAAACCAATAAGCATTTGTTCGCTGGGAATAATAATCCATTGCAAATCGGGCTTGCCAATCGCTGCACCTAAAATCGTCGCAGTTTCGTTGCCCGTAAGTTCATCACTGGCTACATACCGCACTTTTCGACCAGCCAGCGGTGTTTCGAGTTCTTCAGCAATGGCAGCAGCAATATCGATGGGGGAAACCCAGGCATACTTGTCATCTGCACCGTAATTTACCGCAATAACACCCTGGTTTTTTATCGTTTCTACATAACCGTATAAATTGTAGTAGAAAGCAACGGGACGCAGATGAGTAATAGCTACATCTGATGATAATTCGTTCAGAATCTGCTCTACATTGTGGGCACCAAGTAAAAGACCCACGCCTTTGTCTAAATGAGCACCAATGCTACTGAGATTAACCACCCGTTTTACGCCCGACTGCTCGATGGCTTGTGCATAGTTATTGCCCAGTCTGCGATAATATGCCAACAGGTCAAGGTTAAGGTCGAAGTAGTTGTTTGGCGGCACCATCACATACGCGGCATCAGCACCTGTAAAGGTGGACACAAGGAAATCCACGTCTTCCAATGAGCCGATAGCGGCGATCGCGCCCAGTGCTTCAATGTCTTTTTGTCTTTCGGCTTTGCCGCTAATAACCGTAACCAAATGACCTTTTTGCACTAACTCTTCTATTAGTGGCTTACTAATGTTCCCGAGCGATCCTGTTACTACAACTTTCATAAATGTTTCGTTTTTGTTTGCGAAGGTTTTATTTTCTCGATACATCCGAGCAGAACTTCGCCTGCTTGTTGGATTACTTGGACATCTATTTACCAGGGCACCTCGCCATCATCGTCGAGGAATTTACCAGTAGGCGGCTGTTCCATCATTGCTAGCTTCACGATAACTGCCGCTCCTTGTTCAACCCAGAAATGTTGAATCCTGAGACAAATCTTCATATAATTTTTGATACTTCTCTGTGAAAAGAGAATCGGTCAACATTTCACGATCTTCTCCATCCAATGAAC
>NZ_JACJQX010000084.1:0-11759 GCF_014696895.1 Chroococcidiopsis sp. [FACHB-1243]
GTTGACTCTCAAGGACATGCGATTGGCACATGGGCAGACATCCTCAACCGCGCTAACCTGGGTATGGAAGTAATGCACGAGCGCAATGCTCACAACTTCCCACTCGACTTAGCTGCTGTCGAAGCTCCTTCCCTCAATGGCTAATTCGCCCTTCTAACGAAAAAGCGCCTCCCCGAAAAGGGGGGCGCTTTTTGCTTTCTCTAAGTCTGGTAAGGGCAGATTTACAGAGATGTTTAAATTGAGCAATAAATATGGTTGGCGAATCCACCCTTACTTGCATTGATCTCTACAATTCAACTAAAATAGTAAGTCTTGCCCTAGCTCCATTAAAGATGAGTCTGGAGACGGTAGCAGAGGTAAGAGCCTTTTCATACCGTCGGTCGCGGCTCAAGGCTAGAAACCTATTGGTACAGGTACTCTACCCCCTCTTATCTTTCTCTGGTAGAAGGATGATAGGGGGTAGTCCGGTGCAAAAGATTGGTTTGGTATCCTATCTTCAGTAGTAACCGCGATCGCAGAAAAATATTTAAGTATACAGGACAGCTCATGGCGAAACGAGTGCAATTAGTTTTAACGCAAGACATACTCAAGCTAGGCAAAAATGGCGACCTAGTTGATGTAGCCCCTGGCTACGCCCGCAATTATTTGCTGCCTAAAAAAATGGCAGTACCAGTTACATCTGGAGTTTTAAAGCAAGTCGAACGTCGTCGAGAAGTTGAACGGCAACGACAATTAGAATTAAAGCAGCAAGCACAAGAATTGAAAGCGGCTTTAGAAAAAGTTGGCAGTTTCACCATTGCCAAGCAAGTAGGAGAGAAAGAAGCGATTTTTGGTACGGTGACAGACCGGGAATTAGCTACCTTAATTCAGCAAGCGATCGGTCAAGAAGTGGATCGTCGTGGTATTACCTTACCTGACATTGGTAAACTCGGTACTTATAGAGCCGACGTGAAGTTGCATCAAGATGTGACAGCAACGGTAGAAGTGAAGGTTGTAGCAGAGTAATGAGTGGTGCGTAGTGAGTGGTGCGTGAGAAGAATTTATATTTACCTTCTCCTGGCTTCTGACTCCTGAGTCTTAGCGTACCAATTACCAATTACCAGTTATCAAAAAGATCGGGTAAAAGTAGAGAGAGCTTCTTGAACTTTTGCCTGTTATTTTTTATATATGTACAATAATCAACAAAAATTTGTCAGTGATGGTGTCGATCGCCTGCCACCTCAAAATGTTGAGGCAGAAGAAGCGATTCTAGGTGGTATTCTACTCGATCCCGAAGCAATTGGTAGAGTGAGCGATCGCCTAATTGCAGATGCCTTTTATATTGATGCCCATAAAGAAATTTATCGCGCCGCACTGCAACTGCACGCGCAGGGTAAACCTACAGATTTACTATGTGTTGTTGGTTGGTTGAGCGATCGCGAACTCCTCAGTAAAATTGGTGGTAAAAGCAAATTAGTCCAGCTGGTAGACCGGACGGTTTCTGCAATTAATATTGATGCTTTAGCTGGCTTGGTGATGGATAAGTATCTGCGCCGCCAATTAATTACATCAGGAAATGAAATCGTCCAACTAGGATTTGAGACAGATAAAGAGCTAGCAACTGTCCTCGACCAAGCAGAACAAAAGGTTTTCGGCGTGACTCAGGAACGCCCGCAGCAGAAATTAGTGTCAATTTCCGATACTTTAATCTATACCTTTCAAGATATTGAGAGTCACAATCAAGGCATTGCCCAGCCTGGGCTATCGTGTAACTATTACGATCTCGATGCAATGACGGGCGGTTTCCAGCGTTCCGACTTGATTATTATCGCTGGTCGTCCGGCAATGGGAAAAACCAGTTTTGCTCTCGGTTTAGCGCATAACATTGCGAGACTGCACAAGTTTCCTGTCGCAGTATTTAGTTTGGAAATGTCAAAAGAGCAGCTGGTACAGCGCTTGTTGTCCAGCGAAGCGGGAATTGAGAGTCAGAGGTTGCGGACGGGAAGAATTGCTCAGAATGAGTGGGAATTATTGTCTCACGCGATCGGCGAACTGTCAGATTTACCGATATATATTGACGATACGCCAAACATTACCGTGATGGAAATGCGTAGTCAAGCTCGTCGCCTGCAAGCAGAAAAAGGTAAAGAATTAGGTTTAATTCTGATCGATTATTTGCAATTAATGGAAGGTAGCGGCGATAATCGCGTCCAAGAATTATCAAAAATCACGCGATCGCTCAAAGGATTAGCGAGAGAACTCAACGTACCAATTATTGCCCTTTCTCAGCTCAGCCGTAGTGTAGAAGCCCGGAATAGCAAACGCCCGATGATGTCAGACTTGCGAGAATCGGGTTCGATCGAACAAGATGCGGATATCGTAATTATGCTTTACCGCGATTCTTATTACAACCCCGACTCTCCCGATCGCAACATTGCCGAAGTCATCATCGCCAAACACCGCAACGGTCCCACCGGAACTATCAAGCTATTATTCGATCCAAACTTGACCAAATTTGTGAATTTAGCCAAGCAGAATTTTTAAGCAGAATTTTTCAATTGTCATTTGTCATACCCTTTGGGAAGGGCTATTCTTCGAGAAGCCACCCTTCGGGTGTCTACGCCCTACGTCATTGGTCATTTGTGTTTGCCAATGACCAATCACAAGTGACCAATGACTAATTAATTAACCTTCAACAACTCCACGTCAAAAATCAGCGTAGCGTTGGGAGGAATAACGCCACCCGCACCGCGTGCGCCGTAACCTAATTCTGGGGGAATAACGATTTGGCGACGTTCGCCTACTTTCATCGTGCTGAGTGCTTCATCCCAGCCTTTAATTACCTGTCCCGTACCAACTTTAAACGAAAAAGGCTGACCGCGATCGCGAGAGCTATCAAACTTAGAACCATCTTCTAAAGTTCCTGTATAGTGAACTACGACGGTTTGACCTTTTTTCGGCATTTCTCCGCTTCCCTCTTGGAGGACGGTGTATTTCAGCCCAGAATCAGTTGTGATTGCTTTATCGTCAGACATTGGAGTTACCTTATTTGGTGCAGTTGGGGTTTGCGTTGGCTTCTGGGCTATAAGCGTGCTGGATGTGGCTTGAGTTGATGCTTTAACAGATGTAGTTTCAGCCAGAGCGTTATCTTTCGCTCCTCCTACCTGAGCTAGCACCAAAAGCACGACGCAAACTAATGTAATTCCCACGCTGATGAGAATTTCTTTCAAAATTAGACCCTCCTTCAGCTATGCAAGTGCGTCACTACTATATCTTGTAATGAGTGGTCATTGGTCATTGGTCATTCGTCATTGGTGAGTACAAATGTCCAATGACAAATGACTCTTATCGCCACATCTTATTTTCCAAATCGCGGATTTGACGCTCTAGGCGATCGATCCGTCCTCGTAACTCGTCCATTTCTGACTGACGGGGTACGCCAAGATCCTGCATGACATTGCGGATCTGCCGTTGCAACTGCGCCTCAAAAGTTGTGGGATCGATCTTGAGCTGCTGCATCATGTTGTCTACAAACACTTTGGCTTGGTCAGAATTCATTTTGCCATCCTTGACCAATTCATCGCTTACTTCCCGCAGCTTCTCAGCCACAAGGGAAGTTGTACCGACACCGAGCATCAATAATTGTTTAATCCAGTTGTTATTATCCATCCTGCTATCCAGTTAGTTAAAGGAATTTATCAACAAGTTGTAGGGGCGGGTTTACCAAGTGACTTTGTGACTTACAGAGATTTCAGGTGAACCTGCCCCTGCCCCTGCTCCCTGCTCCCTACTCCCTACTCCCTACTCCCTAAGCTATGCTAAAAACATGTCACCCCAACTCCTCCTGTTATATTCTGGCAAATTTGGCGATCGCCATCCTTTCGAGCAGTAGAGAAAAAAGCGCGTGGTTATTGAGTTTCTCAAGTTTAAAGTCACTCCTGAATTAAGGGAGAAATTTATCCAAAAAGATGCAGAAATTTGGACGACTGCACTATCTGGCTATCCTGGATTTCTCAGTAAAGAGGTTTGGATAGAACCTAATGTCCCAACGGAGGTTGCGATGATTATTCGTTGGGCAACGCGAGAGCAATGGAAATCTATCCCTACCGAGCAACTCGACAAGATTGATGCTAAGTTTGCCCAGCAGATGGGGAAAACCTACGAGTTGATTCAGTCATCCGAGTATCAAGTCCGCAAGTTTCCTCAGTCGTAATTGCTTTGTACCATGCCTACCTGTCCCCGTTGCCATCAAACAGTTGACTCTCAGGCGGTGAGCTGTCCTTATTGTCGCACGCAGCTGAAAGCATTCGGTCATCCAGGCATTCCCTTGCACCGCACTACAGGTAAAGAACCTTTGTGTGAAACCTGTACTTACCATTTAGATGATAGCTGCACGTATCCCCAGCGTCCATATGCGACAGAGTGTACGCTTTACCAAAACATCGGACAAAAACGACTGGAGGAGGAGCAAAGACAAAAAAGTAGGAGTCCTGCTGTTGGGTTGCAAAATTGGCTGAAGCGCAATCAATCTTTGCTGTTAATTCTAGGGTTGTTATTAGTCTGTTTCCTTATCGCTTTGAGTCATGTCTAAAACAGAAGCTCCCATCGACACCAATATTGTCACCTTTGCAGATATCGAGGCAGCGCATCAACGTTTAGCAGGTGTTGCTAACAAAACTCCCGTAATGACTTCCAGAACGGTAAACAAACTGACGCAAAGACAGGTGTTTTTTAAGTGCGAAAACTTTCAACGGATGGGAGCGTTTAAATTTCGGGGGGCGTATAATGCATTGTCGCAGCTCTCAGAACAACAAAAACGGCAGGGTGTACTCACATTTTCTTCGGGAAATCACGCTCAGGCGATCGCGCTTTCTGGTCAGTTACTCAACATTCCCACTACAATTGTTATGCCCAAGGATGCGCCAGCTGTGAAGTTAGCAGCAACGCAGGGTTATGGTGCAGAGGTTTTGTTGTACGATCGCGCCGAAATGACAAGGGAAGAGTTAGCAGCAGAACTATGTCGGGAACGCCAACTCACTTTTATTCACCCCTACGACCGTCCTCAAGTTATCGCCGGACAGGGTACAACTGCTAAAGAATTAATCGAAGCAGTGGGAGAATTAGATTTACTCTTAGTTTGTTGTGGTGGTGGGGGTTTATTATCGGGATGCGCGATCGCGACTAAAACACTTTCCCCGCAGTGTAAGGTTATTGGTGTAGAACCGGAAAGAGCAGATGATGCGACGCGATCGTTTTATTCCAAAACTCTGCATACGGTTCGTAATCCCGATACAATTGCTGACGGCGCTCGTACTCCGTCTTTGGGAAAAATTACTTTTCCTTTAGTATTGAAATATGTAGATGACATGGTGACAGTTTCGGAAGATGCAATTAAACACACCATGTATTTTTTGTGGGAGAGAATGAAGATTGTCGTCGAACCCACAGGAGTATTAGCTGCAGCTGCTTTATTAGAAGGTGTTGTGACTGTACCAGGGGCAAAGGTTGGCATAATTATCAGCGGTGGAAATGTGGATTTGCAGCAAGCTGGAGCTATATTTTCTGCTTTAAACCAGCAATGATTATAAGAGAAGCCAATCTACACGACGTACAAGCGATCGCACGGGTACATGTGGATACTTGGTATACGACATATAAAGGAATTCTCCCAGAATCATCTCTAGCTAAAATTTCCGATCGGCAGCGAGAGATTGCTTGGCAAAAAATTATAGAAGATACTATGAGTAGCAGCCAATTTGTTGATGTAGCTGAAAATGATTCGGGACAAATTATTGGTTTTGCTAATGGTGGAAAAGAACGCACTAGCGATCGCACCTACAAAGGTGAATTATACGCTATCTACATTTTAGAAGCATACCAGCGTCAGGGAATTGGTTACAAATTAACTCTCTATGCTGTAAATAAACTATCTGAATTGGGTTTTGACTCGATGTTAGTTTGGGTACTAGCAGATAACCCTGCCTGTAGATTTTATGAAAATCTTTGCGGACAAAAAGTATATGAAAAGCAGATTGAAAGAGGCGGGGTGATTTTAAAGGAAGTTGCCTATGGATGGCAAAATATAACAACTATATGCGATCGCATTTCATCGCGTTAAACTACATGAGCGGTTGTATCAATTGTAGTTTCAGTTGAAATTTCTACTTCTGATATGCCAATATTCTTATTACTATGTTCTTGAAATATTGCTAGATCGAACCAGAAAGTTGTCCCGACACCAACCTCACTAACCAAATGAATGTTGGCATGATGCTTGTCCATAATATTTTTCACAATAGAAAGTCCTAATCCAGTTCCTTCTAAAGTGTGTACGCGGTTTTCCACGCGGAAAAAGCGATCGAAAATAGCTGCTTGATCCTCTGGATCGATACCAATTCCTGTATCAGAAATTTCAATTCTCACCTGGGGAGATACAATGCGATCGCCGCTCGCAGGCTCCATTTTATACGCCCGGATCGCTACTTTTCCACCTTGCTGAGTAAATTTAAGTGCGTTCCCAACTAAATTAGTAAATACTTGAAGCAATAAGTCGTAATGTCCGAAAACTTGTGGTAGTTCGGGTTCGATTTGCTGAATTAATTCAATTCCTTTATCTCTAGCATTCAATTGATAATTCCGCAAAGTTTGTTCGACTGCTTGTGCCAAATCTACCCCTTCAAAATGATAGATTCGACAAGAAGATTCTAAACGAGATAAGTCTAAGACATCATTAACCAAACGAGTGAGACGATCGGTTTCGTTATTTGCAGTTGCTAAAAATTCCCGCTGTTCTTCGGTGCTGAGGTTTTCACCGTAGTCGTGAAGGGTTTCAATATAAGTCTTGATATTAAACAAAGGTGTGCGTAATTCGTGAGAGACGTTGCTGATAAATTGGCTTTTTGCCTCATTCAGTTCAACTTCGCGAGTAATGTCTTGCACTGTCATAGCAATTCCCTTAATACTTTCTCGATGTTGGTCGAGAACGGTAGTCAGAAGAATCCGAATCGTGCGCATAGTTGGCTGAGAAAGCAGAATTCTAAACTCTGCACTTTCGCTTTCTCCCCTTGCTATCTTGTATAAAGGGCGATTTAATTCTGCTTGCACTGAGATTGGTAGATGATTTAAGACGCTATCTCCAATGACCTCTCCATTTTCCCAGCCAAAAATCCGTCGTGCTGTGGGATTAACTAAAATCACTTGCATATTGGTGTCAAGCAGGATAGCACCATCAGCAATAGTAGAAACTAAAGTTTCTAATTTAGCTTTCTCGGCAGTGAGTTCTTCGATATTTTGTTCTTCATAACGCTCTAAACGTTCTGCCATTTCATTAAAACTAAAAATCAATTCCTTGAGTTCTCCTCCCAAAGGCAGATCGATCCGCTGTTGAAAATTGCCAGCTGCGATATTTTTCACACCCGTCAATAACTCTTTAATTGGTTTGGTAATCATGAGAGTATTGAAGACAGCACCCAAAATGACCATGACCCAAATTGACACGAAAACAGCAATTGTTACATCGCGGGTGAGATTGGAAGAAGTGACAACTGTAGGATTTGGGTTGATTCCAATTGCCAAAACGCCCAAGTATTTACCTTCATGGTTGAGCGGAACGAAAACATCCGTGACTTCCCCATCCGGCGTTCGGTGTTGTCGCACCATCGGCAATTCAGAATTAGCGGCGTAATCTTCTGGTAGCTGAATCCGGCGCTCAATTGTCAGTGAAGTTTGTACGGCTGGTTCCCAAAAAGGAATTCCAAAAAAGATTTTTCCTGCTTCGTCGGCATAGAGCATGTAGCGCACGCTAGAAGTGCTGCTGTAGAAGCGTTGAGAAAACTGAGCGACTTCGGTGTAATTATTCTCCGCTACCAGAGGGGCAACGTTAGAAGCAAGTAACAACCCCAAATCACGTCCGAAGCGGGTTTCATTTACCCTTGCATCCACTTGAATCGTGTTAACTGCCCAAAAAGTGAAACCACTGACAATTAACGAAACCACCAGCGTCGCAGCAGCCATCAACTTAGTTGGCAGAGTTAGCTCAAACCACCAACGGGCGATCGCTTCTCGGATTGTTTTTAACGGCGCTAACATTTGAATAAAAATTGGTATTTTATAAGTCCTTTGTTCTAAGGTAAAGTTTTTCGACTTAAAAGACAAAGAGGGGAGTCGTAGGGGCGCACAGCAGTGCGCCCGTACAGGAGTCGGGTAGAGGCTAATTACGAATTCCGAATTCTGTAGCCGATGTCGCGGCGATAGTAGATGCCGTCAAAATGGATTTGGGCGATCGCATCATAAGCAAGGGCGATCGCTTGCTCGAAATCTTCTCCTACTCCAGTTACGCCTAAAACCCTTCCCCCATCTGTAATTACGGGAGTCGGAAGTCGGGAGGAGCCAGTTGCGTGCGGGGGTGTCCCCCGTTGAGCAAACTGGCGTTCGGGAGTCGGGAGTTGGGATTCTCTCAGTCCCCCTTGTCCCCCTTGTCCCCCTTGTCCTAGTCTGGTTCCAGCATGAAATACACAACCCCCCGAAGCCTCGGCTGATTCTATTCCTGTGATGACATGACCTTTTTCATATGCACCTGGATAGCCTTTGGCGGCGGCGACAACACAACAGGCGGCTCCCGGCTTCCAGGCGATGGGAGGCAATTCACCTAGTTTTTGCTGACAACAAGCCACGAGTAACTCTTCTAGGGGGGTTTCCAGTAAAGGTAAAATAGCTTGGGTTTCAGGATCGCCAAAGCGACAGTTGAATTCTAGAACTTTAAATTCCCCTGTAGGAGCAATCATCAAACCTGCATATAATACGCCCCGATAATCGATGCCTTTAGAGCGTAAAGTGGCGATCGCAGGTTGTAATACTTCTCGTTCGATCCTTGCCATTAACTCTGGTGTAACCAGGGGCGCAGGGGCATACACTCCCATTCCGCCCGTATTCTCGCCTGTATCCCCTTCTCCGATGCGTTTATGGTCTTGGGCTGGTAGTAGGGGACGAATCGTTATCCCGTCTGTCAATGCCAATACAGACGCTTCTTGTCCTACTAGACATTCTTCAACCACGACAAACTTACCCGCGTCGCCAAATTGCCCCGCGAAAATCGCTTCTAGAGCTTGATGTGCCTGTGCGACTGTTTCGGCTACGATTACACCTTTACCTGCGGCTAATCCGTCAGCTTTGACGACGATAGGCGCTCCTTGTGCGGTGACATAATCTTTAGCAGCAGATTCCTGGGTAAATACAGCAGCCTTAGCTGTGGGAATGCCTGCTTCCTGCATCAAAGCTTTTGCCCAGGCTTTACTCGCTTCAATTTGCGCCCCAGCTTTGGTAGGACCAAATACCATTGCGCCTTGAGCTTGGAGATAATCTGTAATTCCTATAGCTAGAGGAACTTCTGGACCCACTACCACGAGATCGATCCCCTGTTCTCGGACTACTTGACCGATCCGTTCAAAATCATCCACAGAGTAGGGCAAGTTTTGACAGCGTGACAGCGTTGCCGTTCCTCCATTCCCAGGGATACACAATACTTGTTCTACCTGGGGCGATCGCAACAAAGCCCAAGCGATCGCGTGTTCTCTGCCCCCATTACCTACGACTAAAACTTTCACTGCTTTCCTCTAATGCTGCGATCGATTATCTCGTATTGTGGGGTTGGAGAATTGTAGAGACGTTACATGTAACGTCTCTACAATTCTTTCTGCTGTTGATAAATAACTTTAAACTGTCGCTGTTGGATTTTATGATCCACGATTGGATTAGGATAGTCTACGGCAGCGCGATCGCGTTTTGAAATGTTTCCACTTAATAATTCTTCGGTATCAAAAGACCGCAGTTCTGGCAGCCACTCGCGAATATATTCTCCTTCAGGATCGAATTTTTGGGCTTGACTAGCAGGGTTGAAAATTCTAATTGGTTTGGGGTCCATGCCACTTGAAGCACTCCACTGCCAACCGCCATTGTTAGCTGAAAGATCGCCATCTATCAGTCTTTGATAGAAATATTTTTCTCCCAATCTCGGATCGATGAGTAAGTCTTTGGTGAGAAAATTGGCGACGATCATGCGACAACGATTATGCATCCACCCAATATTATTCATCTGTCGCATTGCTGCATCGACAATTGGATAACCCGTTCTGCCTTCACACCAAGCTTGGAAATATTCCTCGTTATTTTCATAAGGAAAATTCTTGAATTGTTGTCGATATGCGCCTTGTTCGAGTTCGGGGAAATGATACATGGCGTGTTGATAAAATTCTCGCCATGCAAGTTCCTGCTGCCAAGCGCGAATACTCGTCTGTGCTTCATCGCTACGAGTATTTTCCATTGCCTCAACTGTAGCAGCCCAAACTCTACGAATACCGATCGCGCCAAATTTTAACGCTGCACTGAGTTGAGATGTCCCATCATTAGCGGGAAAATTCCGCTGTTCTTTATACTCTTCGATCGCTCGATGGCAAAATTGTTCTAATCTCTCTCGTGCAGGTGTTTCCCCTGGTTCGATAACTAAACCATTCTCCCAATTAAATCCTAAATCTTTGGCTGTAGGCAAGGCGATCGCACCTGCTTGTTTTGCAGTTTGTAATTCCTGTTCCGTCAACCCTTCTACATCTTGTAATGCTTGTGCGGGTGAGGCTTTCGGTTTGCTACTCCAGTTGCGCCAGAAGGGAGTAAATACGGTGTAGGGTTGGTTAGAACCAGTAAAAATATCATCTGGGGAGTGTAAAATTTGATCCCAATTTTCTTCTAAGACTTGGATGCCTTTTTCTTTCAAGGTTTCGACGACAGCGCGATCGCGTACCTGAGAATATGGTTCTACATCCCAGTTCCAGAATACAGCTTTTGCGCTCAGGGCATTAGCCAGCGCTGGAATGGCTTCACGGGGTTCGCCTTGCAAAATTAACAACTGGCTGCCAACTTGGGCGTAACGCTGCTGTAGTTGTTGCAAACAGCCTATCATGTACGTTACTCGTACGGGAGCGACATCATCCCGTTCTAAAATATTGGGGTCAAGGCAGAATACTCCCACTACCCTTTGAGTTCGTTGCCTTGCCGTAGCTAGTCCAGTGTTGTCAGAAATCCGTAAATCGCGACGATGCCAGAAGAGGATGAGATCAGACATTCACAGTTACTACTTAGTTCACTCGTACTAGCATAAAGGTTTCTGCTACCAGACAGCATCAATCCACTGGATGTTTTTCAGATTCCTTCTCCAAAGGCAATTATTTCAGCTACTGCTAAATTGAGATCGGGAAAAAATTGAGATTTAAGGCGATCGCTACCTGTAAAACTCTCAAAGCGGTATTCTTTTTCTGCCACGATGCTGTCAGAATTTACTAGTTGTCCGATAGAAATTGTCGGTTGCAAGATTTTTGGATTGCGTCTATTTGGATATCTATCGAGATGAAATAGCGGATCGATAATCCATAGTTCTTGTACGCCAAAAGCAGCATACCAAAGGGGGTTATTTCTATAGTCATCTTCCCAGTTGGTACTAACAATTTCAATTGCAATGCTAGGCAGTTCTCTCAGTACTGCTTCTATCTGAGTTTGTCGATTCCAATCTTCGCGTTTGATTACAATTAAGTCAGGCTTGCGAGTATCTTTTCTACCCAGTACGAGTACTGGTTGGGGATGAACCAGTAGCCCCAGGTTAGCTCTCTTGCTTTCCGTTCTCAAAGTAACTAATAAGTAAGTAGACAGGAAAATTTACAAGTATGTAACAAAAAATTAATTAGACTGATTCGAGTGAAATTTAACACGCCTGGTACTATAGTTTCCTCTTTCTC